>NZ_LZKE01000229.1:0-59995 GCF_001672675.1 Mycobacterium sp. E2327 | reverse complement strand
TGAAGCGGCTCGCCGGTCAGCACCGACTCGTCGAGCACCGCCGCCGCGCCGACGATGCGCCCGTCCACCGGGACCACCTCGCCGGGGCCGACCACCAGTAGGTCGTCGATCGCCACGTCGTTCAGCCCGATCGTGGTCACCGTGGATCCGGCGCGCCGTCGGGCGAACCGGGGGGCGTGCTCGAGCAGGGCTCGCAGGTCGTGGGACGCGCGGCGCTCGGCCGCGGCCTCCAGCGCCCGACCGCCGGCCAGCATCACGGCGATCAGCGCACCGGCGAGGTACTCGCCGACCAGCAGCGTGCCGATCAGGGACAGCACCGCGATCAGGTCGACCCCGAACCGGCCGCGGCGCAGCCCGGCCACCACCCACACCACCGCCGGGACGAGGCCCACCACCGTGCCCGCGATCCAGCACCCGTCGGCGACGTCGTGCGCGCCCACCAGCCAGGCGATCCCGCCCGACACCAGCGCGCCGACGCTCAGCGCGACCAAAATCGCAGATCCCCTTCCGCCCACACCATTCCCTTCGGGAGACGGGTCTGCGGCCAGCCTGCACCGGCTTCGCCTCGTTACATAGGGCCGGGTGTCCGGCGAACTAGGGACTCAGGTCACTAGATAGGCCGGCCAAGTTCCGGTGAACATTGCTGGCGTGACTGGCTTTTCTGCACGGGGCTCGCTCCCGATCTCCACCATCACCGGCGACCCGGTGGCGCGCGTCGCCGCCGACGCCACCGTCGCCGACGTGGCCATGGCCATCGCGGACTGCGACGTCGGCGCCGTCGTGGTGGGCGACGACGAGCGGCCCGCGGCGCTGGTGAGCGAGCGGGACGTCGTCCGCCTGGTGGCCTCGGGGAAGGACCCGGCCACCGTCCGGGCTTCCGACATCGCCAGCACCAGGCTGGTGTGGTGCGACGCCGAGGCGACGGTCGACGACGTGGCGGCCCGGATGATGGACCACTACATCCGTCACGTCCTGGTGGAACGCGACGGCGTGTTGGCCGGGATCGTCTCGGCGCGCGACCTGCTCGGCGTCTACGGCGCCTAGCCGGTCGCCGCCGCCGCGCGGGACTCGATCATGCGGTTGCGAACGATGTGTTCGACGAGGATGGGAACGAACGTCTGCACGGGAGCATCGACGAACTGCTGGGCGGCCTGCTCGCACCACTCTTTGATCTGCGCGGTGCGCCGTTCGTCGCCGAGTCCCTCGTGGCGGGCCAGCTTGTCGGCGACCTCGGCCACCGACCGCGCGACGGCGGACGTGCTGGCGGGCACGGCGTCGGGGTCGGCCACCCCGGCCTGCTGCAGTTCCTGGCGGGCGGCCTCCTCGGCGGCGTCGGGCCGGATGACGTGCAGCGTGAGGTGGTGACCGTCCTCGCCGAACAGGATCACACTGGTCGGCTCGTCGCTGGTGAAGCCCAGCAATTCGACTGTGTGGCCGCCGATCTCGACCAATTCCGGCGTCTCGTGCCAGCCGTTGCGGCGGTAGCCCACCATCACGACGCGGCCGAGTCGGTCGGACACCGACGCCAGCAAGTCCGGCAACTCGTCGACCAACCGGGTCGACCGCGGCCACCACGCGCCGTCGAGATGCTCCGATGCGGACCGATAGGGCTTGAGCTGCAAGCGATTCTCGTGCTCCACGCGACCACGGTACGACCAAAGCGACCCGGCCGCGACTCGGGCGCCGCGGGTAACTGCGGTGTGTACGCGACGTGAACGGCGGGTGGCGCCAACCGGTTTGGCGATCGACAACTTCACCGAGACGACTTAAGCCCCTGTCGCAGTCGCGCCGCCCTGGTGATGATTACCGCATGCGAACCGCCTACCACGAGCAGCTCGACAATTTGGCGACACAACTGGGCGAGATGTGCGGCCTGGCCGGGGTGGCGATGAAGCGCGCGACCCAGGCCCTGCTGGAGGCGGACCTGGACGCCGCCGAGCAGGTGATCCGCGGCCAGGAGCGGATCGTGTCGATGCGGGCGGCGGCCGAAAAGGAGGCGTTCGGACTGCTGGCCCTGCAGCAGCCGGTGGCGGGCGACCTGCGGGATATCTTCAGCTCGATACAGATCATCGCCGACACCGAGCGAATGGGCGCGCTGGCCGTGCACGTGGCCGACATCGCCCGCCGCGAGCACCCCAGGCAGGTGCTTCCCGACGAAGTCCGCGGCTGCTTCGCCGAGATGGGCAAGGTGGCAATCACGTTGGGTGCCAGCGCAAAACAGGTGCTGATTTCCCGTGACCCGCAGCAGGCCGCCCAGCTTCGCGAACAAGACCAGGCGATGGACGATCTGTACACCCAGTTGTTCTCCGTGCTGCTGGATCGCGAGTGGAAGCACAGCATCTCGGTGGGCGTGGAGGCGGCGTTGCTGGGCCGCTTCTACGAGCGCTTCGGTGACCACGCCGTGGAAATCGGCCGCCGCGTCATCTTCATGCGCACCGGCGTGCTGCCCGCCGAGGATGGAACGCGATGACCGCCACCACTTCGGCCGTTGCGGCGCCGCTGACCGCCAAACAGGTCGCCGAAGCCCCAGTGGATCAGGTCCTGGAATGGCTGGACAGTTCGCCCGCCGGGCTGTCGAGCGCCGAGGCGTCCGACCGGCTGACGCGGCATGGCCCCAACGCCGTGCGGACCCATCACGTCAACGCGCTCGCGGTGCTGGGTCGTCAACTGCGCAACGCGGTGCTCATCTTGTTGGCCGGCACCGCGGTCGTCTCGTACTTTCTGGGCGACAGCATGCAGGCGGTCATCATCGGCATCATCCTGGCGGCCAGCATCGGATTGGGCTTCGTCAACGAGTATCGCGCCGAGCGAGCCGCGGCCGACCTGCACGGGCGGGTGCACCACAACGCCGTGGTGCGCCGCGACTCGAAATTCGTGACGGTCAGCGTCACCGACCTGGTGCCCGGCGACGTGATCCGGCTGTCGCTCGGTGAGGCCGTGCCCGCCGACGTCCGGCTGATGGAGGTCACCGGCCTGGAGTGCAACGAAAGCATCCTGACCGGGGAGTCGACCGGCTCGGAGAAGTCGCCCCTGCCGACGCCGCCCGGCACCGCGCTGGCGGAATCGGCTGACCTGGCCTTCATGGGCACCATCGTCAGCGCCGGGGAGGGCGTCGGCGTGGTGTACGCCACCGGCAAAGACGCCGAATTCGGGCGCATCGCAGCGGGTTTGGACCAGCGTCAGCCGGAAACGGACTTCCAGGTCGGGCTGCGCAAGTTCTCCTACCTGCTGCTGCAGGTCGCGATCGCACTGATGGTGATCATCCTGGCCAGCAACCTGCTGCTGTCCAAGCCGATCATCGATTCGGTGCTGTTCTCGCTGGCCATCGCGGTGGGCATCACGCCTCAGCTGCTGCCCGCGGTGGTCAGCACCAGCCTCGCGACCGGATCGCGGCAACTGGCCAAGTCGAAGGTGCTCGTCAAACGGCTGGTGTGCATCGAGGACCTGGGCGACATCGACATCCTGATCACCGACAAGACCGGCACCCTGACGGAGGGCCAGCTCCGCCTGGTTGACGCGATCGACCCGGCCGGCGCGCACGCCGACCCGGTCCGGCGGCTGGGATTGCTGGCCACCGACGTGGACCCGGATTCCGGTGGCGTCAGCGCCAATCCGCTCGACGCCGCGCTCTGGGAATCCGCGGGGGCGCAGGACTTGGTGGGCGATGCGGTGCACCGCGTCGCGATCCTGCCGTTCGACCACGAGCGCCGCGCGACGTCGGTCCTGGTCGACGACGGAGGGAAACGCATCCTCGTGGTCAAGGGCGCGCCGGAGCAGGTGCTGGCCCGATGCCGGGCGGCGTCGCCGGCGGCCGACGAGACCCTCGCGGCCCTGTTCGCCGCCGGGCGCCGGGTGGTGGCCGTGGCGCTGCGACCCGCGGACGAGCTGAGCACCGTCACCGCCGACGACGAACGCGACCTCGCGCTGGCCGGCTTCTTGGTCTTCGCCGATGAACCTAAACCCGCTGCGCGCCAATCTCTTTCACAGCTGGCAGCGCTGGGCATCGAACTCAAGATCGCGACCGGCGACAATCCGCGTGTCGCCGAAAAGGTTTGTGCCGATCTCGATTTGGCGTCCAAGGGTACCGCCACCGGGGCCGACCTCGAGCCACTCGACGACGACGCCTTCGCCGAGGCCGCCCGCAACAACACGATCTTCGCCCGAATCTCGCCCGAGCAGAAGGCGCGGCTGATCGTCTCGCTGCGCCGCCACGGGCGATCGGTGGGCTTCCTCGGCGACGGTGTCAATGACGCGCTGGCCCTGCACGCCGCCGACGTCGGGATCTCCGTCGACAGCGCCACCGACGTCGCCAAGGACGCGGCCGACGTTGTCCTGCTGGAAAAGGACCTCGGCGTGCTGGCCACCGGCGTCGCCGAGGGCCGGCGGATATTCGCCAACACCATCAAGTACGTGCTGATGGGCACCTCGAGCAACTTCGGCAACATGTTCAGCGCGGCCGCCGCGTCGGCGCTGCTGCCGTTCCTGCCGATGCTGCCCAGCCAGATCCTGCTCAACAACCTGCTCTACGACAGCTCCCAGCTCGCCATCCCCACCGACCGGGTCGACGAGGAACAGCTGCACGCGCCCTCGCACTGGAACGTCGCCTTCATCCGCCGGTTCATGCTGATCTTCGGGCCGATCAGCTCCCTGTTCGACTTCCTGACGTTCGGGTTGATGCTGGGCGTGCTGCACGCCGGCGTCGTCGAATTCCGCACCGGCTGGTTCGTGGAATCGCTTGCGACGCAGACGCTGATCATCTTCGCGATCCGCACCCGCAAGGTGCCGTTCTTCCGCAGCCGGGCCAGCGTCCCGCTGACCGTCACCAGCCTCACCGTGGTCGCCATCGGCGTCGCGCTGACCATCTCGCCGCTGGCCCACACCCTGGGCTTCACGCCGTTGCCGTGGCAGTTCTTCGCCGTGTTGGCCGGCTTCGTCGTCGTCTACCTGTTCCTGGTGGAGCTCGCCAAGCTGATGTTCTACAGCGAGCCGATGAACCACAACGGGCAGCCGCACCGCACCCGCGGAGACGAGCACCGAATCCGCCGCCGGGCCGCGCGCTTCCACTACGCTCCGAGATCATGAGCGAAGATCAGGCGCTGGTCATTGTCGCCGGTTATCAGGACCTCGATGCGGCTCGCCGGGACTTCGAAACCCTGGCCGAGCGAACCAAAGCCAAGGAGGTCGCGCTGCGCGGCGCGGTGCTCGTCGGCAAGGACGCCGACGGCAATCCCGTGCTGCTCGACACGGGCAACCGGCTGGGTCGCCGGGGTGCGGCATGGGGGGCGGGCGCCGGCCTGGCGGTCGGCCTGTTCTCGCCGGCCCTGCTCGCCACCGCCGCGGTCGGTGCGGCGGCCGGGGCGCTGGCGGGAACGTTCGCCGACCACCGGATCAAGAGCGGGCTGGCCGACAAGATCGGGCAGGCGCTGGCCGCGGGCAGCGGCCTGATCATCGCCGTGACACCGGCGGAGGGCCGCCTGGGCGTTGAGCAGGCGTGCGCCGGCTCCCCGATGAAATCCGTTGCGGAGCTGAGCCGTTCGACGCTGCGCAGCCTGGGCGCGGCGCTGGAAGAGGCGATGGGCAAGTTCAACCCCGACCGCACCCGGTTGCCGTTGCCGCAGCGAGCTTTCGGCGGCACCATCGGCCGCACCATGGCCGACTCGGTCGGCGACTGGACGATCGTCCCGGGGGCCAAGGCGCCCGACGGCGCGCCAAACGTGCTCATCGTGCTCATCGACGACGCCGGGTTCGGCGGCCCGGACACCTTCGGGGGCGCCATCCGGACCCCGACCCTGACCCGGGTGGCGCGCAACGGATTGACCTACAACCGCTTTCACGTCACCGCGGTCTGCTCGCCGACCCGCGCGGCGCTGCTGACCGGGCGCAACCACCATCGGGTCGGGTTCGGTTCGGTCACCGAGTTCCCCGGCCCCTTCCCGGGCTATTCCTCGGTCCGGCCGCGCAGTTGCGCCGCGCTGCCCCGCATCCTGCGCGACAACGGTTACGTGACGGGCGGTTTCGGCAAGTGGCACCTCACCCCGGACAACGTCCAGGGCGCGGCGGGCCCGTTCGACAACTGGCCGGTGGGCTGGGGCTTCGACCACTTCTGGGGCTTTCTGTCCGGCGCCGCCGGCCAGTACGACCCGATCATCACCCAGGACAACTCCGTCATCGGCGTGCCCCAAGGTGCCGACGGCCGGCCCTATTACTTCCCTGACGACCTCACCGACAAGGCCGTCGAATGGCTGCACGCCGTGCGGGCACAGGACGCCGAGAAGCCCTGGCTGATGTACTACTCGACCGGCGCCACCCACGCGCCGCACCACGTGTTCGCCGAATGGGCCGACAAATACCGCGGCCAGTTCGATGAGGGCTGGGATGTCTACCGGCGCAAGACATTCAAACGCCAAAAGCAGCTCGGTGTGATTCCGGCCGACGCCGAGCTGACCGAGCGGCCCGATTTGTTCCCGGCGTGGGACGGCCTGTCGGACAACCAGAAGAAGCTCTTCGCCCGCCAGATGGAGGTGTTCGCCGGGTTCTCCGAGAACGCGGACTACAACGTCGGCCGACTGCTCGACGCGATCGAGGATCTCGGCGAATCCGACAACACGCTGGTCTTCTACATCTGGGGAGACAACGGCGCCAGCATGGAGGGCACCGTCACCGGCTCGTTCAACGAGATGACGTTCCTGAACGGGGTGCTGCTCGACGCCGACCGTCAACTCGAGCTCATCGAACAGTACGGGGGAATCGAGGCGCTCGGAAACGAGTTCACCGCACCGCATTTCGCGAGCGCCTGGGCGCACGCCAATAACACCCCGTTCCAATGGGGCAAGCAGATGGCCAGCCACCTCGGCGGCACGCGCGACCCGATGGTGGTCGCCTGGCCGAGCCGGATCCGTCCCGACGCCGCGATCCGAGGCCAGTTCACCCACTGCATCGACATCGCGCCAACGGTGTTGGAGGCCATTGGTTTACCGCAGCCGGTCAGCGTCGACGGCTTCGAGCAGGAGGCGATGGACGGAACTAGTTTCGTCCACACTTTCGACGACCCCGCGGCGGAAGAGCGCCACACGGTGCAGTACTTCGAAATGTTCGGCAGCCGCGCCATTTACCAGGACGGTTGGTGGGCGTGCACCCGGCTGGACAAGGCGCCGTGGGACCTCTCACCCCAGACGCTGGCGCGGTTCGCGCCCGGAACGTACGACCCGGACAGCGACGTCTGGGAGCTGTACTACCTGCCCGACGACTTCTCCCAGGCGCGCAACGTCGCCGCCGAGCATCCCGACAAGGTTGCCGAGCTCACCCGGCTGTGGTGGCAGGAGGCCGAACGAAACCGGGTGCTGCCGCTGCTGGGTGGCCTCGCGGTGATGTTCGGCAGCCTGCCGCCGCTGCCGACCACCACCCGGTTCACCTTCAAGGGCAGCGTGCAGAACATCCAGCGCGGCATGGTGCCCCGGATCTTCGGGCGCTCCTACGCGATCGAGGCGCGGCTGGTCGTTCCCGACGACGGCGCGCAGGGTGTGATCGTCGCCGACGCCGACTTCATCGGCGGGTTCGCGCTATGGGTCGACGAGCGCCGGCGGCTGCGCCACACGTACTCGTTCCTCGGCGTGGACACCTACAAGCAGGTGTCCACCGAGCCGATTCCCACCGGGGACGTGACGGTGCGCATGCTCTTCGAATCCGATCAACCCGTCCCGGGTTCGGGTGGGCGGGTGACGCTCTGGGCCGACGACCGGCTGATCGGTGAGGGCTCGATGGCGAACACGGTGCCGCTGGCCTTCACGTCATACGCGGGCATGGACATCGGGCGCGACAACGGCCTCGTCGTGGACCGCGATTACGAGGACAGGGCGCCGTACGCGTTCACCGGGACCGTCAAGGACGTCGTGTTCGACCTCAAACCCGTTCACCCGGACGCCGAACAGGCGCTGCACGAGCACGCGGCCGTGCAGGCCGTCGGGCGCGGCGCCGCGGGCTGAAGGCCGCTACTGCTGGGCGCGGGCGACGTTCCCGCCGGCGAGGCCGGACTGGATGCCCCGGTTGATCTGGTCGGCGACGGAGGAGCCGCCGTTCGAGACCGTCTGCGGGCAACTGCAGGACAGGTCGTTGAACACGCTGGGGTCAGCGCCGGCCGGCGCCGCCATCGAAATCGCCATCCCGACTGTGACAGCAGCGCCAACTAAAATTCTCGATACCACGTAATCAGTTCTCCGAGCTGGTAGGTGATAGCGGGAGTGTAGGGCCGGCAGGTCTCGTGAGAGCGACCGTGCGCGTTGCCGTCACGTTAAGAAAAAAGCACGTTCGCTGTGAGGTCAGGACGCGTACTTGGGGCAGTACGCCCGGATGCTGGCGCCGACGAAGTAGCCCGCGTGGTAACCGTCGAGGCTGCTGTTGCTCATGACGGTCGACGCGACCTGGTTCACCGTCCGGCCGGTGTCCAGCTCGTCGCAGACCTCGTGGCCGGCGATCAAGGCCTTGTCAGGCGAACCAAAGTGGATGCCCTTGGCGCTGAGCGCCGCGAGGAACGCGTCGTCGGCGGCGTCGGCGCGGGCGACCGCGGCCGTGGCCGCCAGGGGAGCGAAGGCGGCCAGCACGACCAGGTGGACGATGCGGGTAATCGTCATTTCGCCTCCCTCCCTCGTCGGCACCATTGCCGAGCCGCGAATTGTCGGACATTACAGCTTTGCACAATGCGGCGATCGACGAATTGAAATCAGGGCGACACGAAAGGCGTTCGGGCCGCCGGATTCCGTGATTTGAACCGGCGTTATGCCGTTACGACGGCACGTCCGCGTATTGCGGGCAGTACGCGCGTTCGGCCAGGGCCACGAAGTAGCCGGCGTCGTCGCCGTCGATGCCGCTGCTGTTCATCACGTCGGTCGCGATCTGTTCCTGCGTCTTGCCCATATCGAGTTGGTGGCACACCAAATGGCCCGCCGCGATCGCGGATTTGGGCGACTCGTGCTCGATGCCGTGGTTGTGCAGCGCCGTGATGAACGCGTCGTCGGTGCCGTCGGCGTAAGCCGGCGGGGCCGCCGTCACCGGACCGAGCAGCGCGACCGCCGGGATGAAGCCGGCGGCCAACAGCGGGAGCAGCCGGCGAGGCTTGCGGGTACCGGTACTCGTCATTTCTAATACCCCCAAGGTTCTGAAGTTCCGTTGTTTGACGACTGAAGGTTCGGCCGCCAACGTTGCAAGCAGGTTACAGCTCGCCATCATCTAATCATCGCGGATATTGCGAACAACGCAACAATGGTTCCCGCCGGCCATACCCGCGCTGGTTTTGGCTCGTCTTCCTGGCGGCCTGCGCTGTCGGCGTCGCGGGCTGTGACGTGCGCCACGTATCGGCGGCCAGCGCCCGGGATCTGGCCGGCACCATGCGTTCCGGCGGCATGGACCGCACCTACACGTTGCACGTGCCGCCCGGCGATCCCGTCGCGTTGGTGCTCAGCCTGCACGGCGGGGGCGGCACCGGAACCGGCCAGCAGGGCCTGACCGACTTCGACGCGGTCGCCGACGCCAACAACCTGCTGGTGGCCTATCCCGATGGTTACGACAAGAGCTGGGCCGACGGGCGGGGGGCGTCCCCGGCGGATCGTCACCATGTCGACGACGTCGGGTTCCTGGTCGCGCTGGCGGGCAAGCTGCAAAGCGACTACAACATCGCGCCCGGGCACGTCTTCGCCACCGGCATGTCCAACGGCGGCTTCATGTCCAACCGGCTCGCTTGTGACCGCGCCGACGTGTTCGCCGCGATCGCGCCGGTGGCCGGCACGCTGGGCGCCGGCGTCGTCTGCCACCCGTCGCGTCCGGTGTCCGTGCTGGCGGCCCACGGGACCGCCGACCCGCTGGTGCCGTTCGACGGCGGGAACGTGCGCGGACGGGGCGGGGTCAGCCATTCGATCTCGGCGAACAGCATGGTCGACACCTGGCGTTCGGCCGATGGGTGCCAGGGCGATCCGTCGACGCAGGTGCTGCCCGGCGTGGGCGACGGCACCGTCGTGCACCGCTTCGATTCCGCGGCCTGCGCGGCGTCCACCGAGGTGATCTTCTACCGGATCGACAACGGCGGGCACACCTGGCCGGGCGGCAAGCAGTATCTGCCCCAGGCGATCATCGGGCGCACCTCGCGCGCCCTGGACGCCTCGGAAGTCATCGCCCAGTTTTTTCTCGCGCACGGCCGGAACTAGCGGAAGCGGTTAGTATGCCTCATGGCCGTGACGAGGGCATCCCTTTGAAACCCAATCGATTTGGTGCAGCGGTGGCGTTCCTGGCGACCGGTGCGGTGGTCGTGTCGGCGTGCGGCAGCGACCACCACGCCACCGGTCCAAGCGGCACCAGCAGCCCGGCGGCGAAGGTGGCCTGCGGCGGCAAGCCGACCCTGCGGGCCAGCGGCTCCACCGCTCAGGCGAACGCGATGATCCGTTTCGTCAAGGCCTTCGAACAGGCCTGCGGAGGCCAGTCCCTCAATTACACGCCCAACGGCTCCGGCGCCGGCATCGGCGAATTCGTGGGCAATCAAACCGATTTCGCCGGCTCGGACTCGCCGCTGAGCAAGGACGAGTACGCACGCGCGCAGCAGCGCTGCGGCTCGCCCGCGTGGAACCTGCCCGTGGTGTTCGGCCCGATTGTCATCGGCTACAACGTCAACGGCGTGAGCGCCCTGAACCTCGACGGCGCGACCGCGGCCCGGATCTTCAGCGGCGGCATCACCGGCTGGAACGATCCCGCGATCGCGGCGCTCAACCCCGGCGTCATCTTGCCGGCCGAGCCGATTCGCGTCGTGTTCCGCAGCGACGAGTCGGGCACCACCGACAACTTCCAGCGGTATCTCGACAGCGCCTCCAACGGCGCGTGGGGCAAGGGCGCCGGCAAGACGTTCAACGGCGGTGTCGGCGAGGGCGCCAAGGGCAACGACGGCGCCGCGGCCGCCGTGAAGACCACCGAGGGGGCGATCACCTATGTCGAGTGGTCGTTCGCCCAGGCGCAACACCTGAACACGGCCAAGGTCCTCACGTCGGCCGGCCCGGACCCGGTGACGATCAGTGCCGAATCCGTGGGCAGGACCATCTCGTCGGCCTTTTTCATCGCCAAGGGCAACGACCTCGCCCTCGACACGATCTCGTTTTATCGCCCCAACCAGCCCGACGCATACCCGATCGTGCTGGCGACCTATGAGATCGTGTGCTCGAAATACCCCGACCCGCAGGTCGGCGCGGCGGTAAAGGCGTTCCTGCAGAGCACGATTGGGGCCGGCCAGGACGGGCTCGCCGACAACGGGTACGTCCCGATTCCGCAGGAGTTCAAGTCCCGGTTGTCGACCGCGGTCAACGCTATCTCATGAGCTATCTCATGACCCGCGATACCGCGGGCAGTACGCGGCGATGCTCGCGCCGATGAAGAAGCCGGCGCGGTAGCCGTCCAAATTGCTGTTCGTCATCACCTCGGAGGCGATGTCGGACTTCTGCTTGCCGATGTCGAGCTCGTCGCAGACCTCGTGACCGGCGACGATCGCGGCCTGCGGGGTGGCGAATTCGATGCCCTTGTTCTTCACCGCCGTGACGAACAGGTTGTCGACCGCGTCGGCCCGCGCGGCCGGCGAGACCGCCACCGCGAGGCTGAGCATGGCCAGGGCGAGCCCGGCCGATAGGCGCGTTCGGGTGGTCGTCATCGCTGGGACCTCCCGTCCGGTGGTGATGGGGCCCGTCCGGCCCGCTGTGCACAGAGATCATTGCATGCCGACCTGGCAGGAGGGGCACCAATACCTGACCCGATCGCCGCCGTCGTCGTAGCGGATGCGGGTGCCGCAGCGACGGCAGGGTTGCCCGGCACGCCCGTAGACCCACAGCTGCCGGCCCGGCCGGGTGTCGCCGGTGGTGCAGCGGTTCCAGCGGAAGCGGTTGGCCCACAGCATGTCTCGGGCGCGGGTGACGAGTCGGTGCGGGTCGGCGACGGCGGCGACCGGCGCGGTGGGCACCTGCCCGCTGACGAAACACAGTTCGTTGCAATAGACGTTGCCAATGCCGGCCAGCACCCGCTGGTCCAGCAGCGCCTCGGCGATCGGCCGGTCCGGGTGCGCCACCAGGTTGGCGGCGGCGCGGTCGGCGTCCCAGTCCGGGCCCAGCAGGTCGGGTCCCAGGTGCGCCACCGCGTCCTGGTCGGCGTCCCTGTCCAGGATCTCCAGCACGCCCAGGTCGACGCCGACCGCTCGAATGCCGTTGGCTTCCAGGATGATCCGGGCGCGGTGATCCACCCGCACCGGGCGGCCGCCGACCCGCCAACTGCCGTCCATCTTCAGGTGCGAGTGAATGCTGGCCCGCCCTACCCGGATGAACAGGTGCTTGCCGCGGCTGAGCACCTCGTCGACCGCCTGCCCGGTCAGGTCGACGGTGGCGAACCGCGGCACCCGCACGTCGCAGCGCGTCAGCGTGCGCCCGGCCAGGTGCTCACGCAGCACGGCCGCGGTGTGCCAGACGGTGTCGCCCTCGGGCATGGGTTATCGCAGCCGCATTCCGCGCGGGGTGCGGGCGAACCCGGCCTCGGCCAGCGCCTCGGCGGCCGGGTTCGGTTCCCCGGCGTGGGGTTGCAGCGCCGGCGTGCCGTCGATGCGTTCGACCAGGATCGACGCGAGGCGCCGGGCGGCGACCAGGTCGGCCAGCGCGACCGCCGCCGCACGGTCGGCCGCGGGGTCGTCGGTGAACGTCAGCAGCGACCGGCCGCCGCGCTCCAAGAACCAGGCCAGCTCGCCGTCCACCAGCACGACGAGGGCGCCGGCCTTGCGGCCGGGGCGCGCGCCCTCGGCGCTCGAGGCGGGCCAGGGCAGGGCGGCGCCGTAGGGGTTGGCGGGATCGGCGGCGGCCAGCGCGACCGCCCGGTACTCCGGGCGCTCCTGATCGACGTCGTCGGTGTAGCTGCGCAACCGGTCGACGGTGGACGCGACGGCGAACTGGGCGCCGCCCAGCGACTCGACGAAGTAGCCGCGCTGGCACCTGCCGGCTTCCTCGAACGTGCTCAGCACCTTGTAGAGGGTCGCGAACCCGCCCGGCACGCCCTCGGCCGCCACCGCGCCCCGGGTCAGCACGCCGTGGCGGCCCAGCAGCAGCTCGGCCTGGTAGTGGGCCCGCAGCGTGGAATCCGGCTCCGGCGCCGGCAGGGCCGACCACCTCCCGGCCACCGCCGGGTCGGTGCTGCGGTGCTGGGCGTGCGCGACGCTGTAGCGGCTCAGCCGCGGCGGGCGACGGGTGCGGTGCGCGGGGGCGGATCGCTTGCGGGCCCCGGCGCCGGTCAGCAGGGCGCGCACCGGGGCGAACGTGTCGCCGGTGACCCAGCCGGCCCAGATCAGCTCCCACAGCGCGGTTTTCAGCTCCGACTCACCGATCGCGTCCTGGGCCAGCTGGCGGAAGAAGTAGGCGCCGCCCCCGGCCAGCGTGTCCAGGATCGCCCGATGCGCGTCGGTGAAGTCGAGCTCGGCCGGGCAGGCCAGCGTCAGCGGAGCGGAATCGCTGGCGTGCAGCGCGATCCAGCCGTCGCCCGCCGAGATCGACCCGGCGCCCGACCAGGTCACCTCGCCGGCGGCGAGCAGTTCGTCGAGCATCGCGGGGGAGTAGTCACGCACCCGCGGGGCCAGCACGAGGGGTTCGATTGCCGAGGCCGGCATCCGCACGCCGGCCAGCTGATCGATCACGGCGACCAGGCCGTCGAGACCCGACTGCGGCGACGACATGTGGTGCCACGCCGGCAGGAACCGCCCGTACGCGGCGGTGCTCACCGGCTCCACCTGCGCGCGCAGCGCCGCCAGCGAACGCCGCCGCAGGATGCGCAACACGTCCGCGTCGCACCACTGCTCGCCGCCGGCGCCCCCGGACGGTTCGGCGGCGACGAACTCGCCGCGCACCAGCCGGCCGTCGGCCGCCAGCCGGCCCAGCACGTCGGCCGTGACGCGCAGCCCCAGGCCGAACCTGCCGGCGGCCTCGGCCGTGGTGAACGGGGTGTGCGTGCGCGCGTAGCGGCCCAGCAGCTCGCCCAGCGGGTCGGCCACCGCCTCGGTGAACGCGGCCGGGACGCCCAGCGGGACCGCCGCCCCGACCCCGTCGCGCAGCCGCCCGATGTCCTCGACGGCCACCCACCAGCTGCGGCCCGCGAACGGCACGGTCAGCGCGCGCCGGGCGGCCCGCAGGCCCTCCAGCCACCCCCCGACGTCGGCGCCGCCGGCCCGGGCGGAGACCTCGTCCTCGGTCAGCGGGCCCAGCAGCCGCAGCAGGTCGGCGACGCCTTCGGCGTCGCGGGCGGCCCGGTCGGCCGACAGGTGCTGCAGCTGCCGGCCGGTCGCGGCGATGACGTCGGGGTCGAGCAATTCCCGCAGCTCTACGCGGCCCAGCAGCTCGGCCAGCAGCGTGCTGTCCAGGGACAGCGCGGCGGCCCGGCGCTCGGCCAGCGGGGTGTCGCCCTCGTACATGAAGGCGCCGACGTAACCGAACAACAGCGACGCCGCGAACGGGGAGGGCCGCGCGGTTTCCGTCTCGAGCACCCGCACCTTGCGCTGGGCGATGCCGGCCATCAGCGCGGTCAGCGCCGGGACGTCGTAGACGTCCTGCAGGCATTCGCGGATGGCCTCGAGCACCACCGGGAAGTCGGGGTACTTGCGCGCCACGTCCAGCAGCTGGGCCGCGCGCTGGCGCTGGTGCCACAGCGGCGAGCGGCGGCCGGGGTGGCGGCGGGGCAGCAGCAGCGCGCGCGCCGCGCACTCCCGAAACCGCGACGCGAACAGCGCCGAGCCGCCCACCTCGGCGGTGACGACGGGATCGATCTCGTCGGCGTCGAAGACGAAAAGTTCTGCGCCGGGCGGGCTTTCGTCCAAAGTATCGGGCAGGCGCACCACGATGCCGTCGTCGGACGCGGTCGGCTTCTCGTCGAGGCCGTAGCGCTCGCGCAGCCGCCGGCCCACCGCCAGCGCGAGCGGCCCGTGCACCCGGAGCCCGTACGGCGAATGCAGGATCACCCGCCAATCGCCGAGCTCGTCGCGGAACCGCTCGACCAAAAGCGTGGTGTCGGTGGGGACCACCCCGGCGGCGGTTCGCTGCTCGTCCAGCAGCCCCCACAGATTGTCGGTCGCGTAGGCATCGAAACCTAAAGCGGCGCAACGCTTGTCGAAGGCTTCGCGGCCGAGGCCGGCCAGCTCCCCGGTGAACGCGCCGAGCGCGGCCCCCAGCTCGGCCGGGCGGCCCACGTCGTCGCCGCGCCAGAACGGCAGCCGGGCCGGCTGTCCTGGCGCGGGGATCACCAGCACCCGGTCGTGGGTGATCTCGGTGATCCGCCAGCTGGTGGCCCCCAGCGAGATCACGTCGCCCGGCCGGGACTCGTACACCATCTCCTCGTCGAGTTCGCCTACCCGCGAAGGCTTTTCGGCCTCGGAAGCCAGATACACGGTGAACATCCCGCGGTCCGGGATGGCGCCGCCGGACGTGACGGCCAGCCGCTGTGCACCGGGCCGCGCGGTCAGCGTGCCGGTGTCGCGGTCGTAGACCAGGCGCGGGCGCAGCTCAGCGAACTCGGTGGACGGGTACTTGCCGGCCAGCAGGTCCAGGGTGGCCTCGAACACGCTGCGGGGCAGCGTCGCAAAGGGGGCGGCGCGCCGCACGGTGTCGAACCACCGGTCGGCGTCCAGCGGCTCCAGCGCGGCGGCCGCGACGGTCTGCTGCGCCAGGATGTCCAGCGGATTGGCGGGCACCCGCATCGTCTCGATCTGCCCGTCGAGCATGCGCTGCACGGTCACCGCGCACCCGATCAGGTCGGTGCGGTGCTTGGGAAACAGCACGCCGCGCGAGACCTCGCCGACCTGGTGGCCCGCCCGCCCGATCCGTTGCAGCCCGCTGGCCACCGACGGCGGCGCCTCCACCTGGATCACCAGGTCGACGGCGCCCATGTCGATGCCCAGCTCCAGGCTCGAGGTCGCCACCACCGCCTTGAGCAGCCCGCGCTTGAGGTCCTCCTCGACCAGGGCGCGCTGCTCCTTGCTGACCGAGCCGTGGTGGGCGCGCGCCAGCAGCGGCGGGGCGCCGAAGCTCTGGCCGCTCCCCATCAGGTGTGCCGGGGCGCCGCCGGCCACTTTCGGGTTGGGGTCCGTGTCCAGCGAGATCCCGGCGCGTTCGGCGTGGATCTCGTTGAGCCGGGAGGTGAGCCGCTCGGCCAGCCGGCGCGAGTTCGCGAACACGATGGTCGAGCCGTGCGATTCGATCAGGTCCACCAGCCGGGCCTCGACGTCGGGCCAGATGGAGTTGTTCGCGAGGTTGGCCATGTCGGGCACCGGGACCTGCACCGTTAGCTCGATGGTCTTGGCCGACGGCGGCGCGACGATCGTCGTGCGCGACTGCCCGGACAGGAAGCGCGCCAGCTCCTCGGGCGGGCGCACGGTGGCCGACAGCCCGATGCGCTGCGCGGGCGGCGCTTGCGACGAGGCGAAGCGCAGGTCGTCGAGGCGTTCCAGGGACAGGGCCAGGTGGGCGCCGCGCTTGCCGCCGGCGATGGCGTGGATCTCGTCGACGATCACCGTCGCAACGCCCGCAAGGGTTTCCCGGGCCGCCGACGTCAGCATCAGGAACAGCGATTCCGGGGTGGTGATCAGCACGTCGGGCGGGTGCGCGATGAGCTGCCGGCGGGCCGCGGGCGGGGTGTCGCCGGAGCGAACCCCGACGCTGATGTCCGGCGGGGGCAGGCCGTGCCGCTCGGCGATGCGGGTGAGCCCGGCCAGCGGGGTGCGCAGGTTGCGTTCGACGTCGACCGCCAGCGCCTTGAGCGGCGACACGTAGAGCACGCGGGTGCCGGCCGGCCGCTCGGCCGCCCCGGCGAGGGAGGCGGGGTTAGCCAGGGAGTCCAGGGCCCACAGGAACGCCGCGAGGGTCTTGCCGGATCCGGTCGGCGCGATCACCAGGGTGTTGTCGCCGTCGGCGATGGCCTCCCAGGCCTGCGCCTGCGCGGTGGTCGGGGCGGCGAACGTGCCGGTGAACCACTCGCGGGTGGCCGCGCTGAACCGGCCCAACGGGTCGGGTGGCCGGGAGTCGGTGCGAGTGCTCACCCAACCATGGTGCCAATGGGCACCGACAATTTGGTCGGCGAGCGCCTTCTCACAGCCTCGCAGTCGCCATCGCGTGCGCCAGCTCCGGCGGGATCTCCGGCACCCGGGCGATGGAGTCGAGCAGCGTGTGCGCGCAGGCGTCGGCGAGCCGGTCGGCGTCGGTGGTGGGGTCCATGATCCGCTGCCGGCAGATCTCGAAGGTGAACGCGAGCCAGCCCTGGATGATCACCCGCAGGTCGCGCTCGACGCTCGGTTCCAGCGCGCTGGTGTCCGGCATCCCGCTCACGACCTCGCCGATGCGCGACATGATGTGTTCCATCTGGCGGTTCTTGGCCTCGTCGTCGATGCCGAGCAGGACCGGGTCCGACCGGCCCAGCCCGACGTACGCGGCCCAGGCGGCCTCCGGGTTCGACTGGTGATAGGCCATGTAGGCCAGCACGCCGGTCCGGATCTCCTCGAACATCGTCATGCCGGGCTCGGGCGGATTGTTGGTGGCGTCGTAGAGCCGGTCCGCCTCGTCCTTGACCACCGCGGCGAAGAACGCCCGCTTGTCCGGGAAGTAGTGATACATCAGCGCGCGGGACACGCCCGCGCGTTCGGCTATCTCGTCAATGCGGACCTCGTCATAGGGTCGCTTCCCAAAGACTTCTGCCCCCAAAGCGAGCAGCTCTGCGCGGCGATCCTCAGGGGATAACCGCCTTCTGGCTGTCGGCATGTGTCAGATAGTACCCACACGGTATGAGACGCCCCTCACATTGGCTCAACCAAACGTCACGCCCTGGGCCAGCGGTAACGCGTCGGAATAATTGACGGTATTGGTACTTCGGCGCATGTAGGCCTTCCACGCGTCCGAGCCGGACTCGCGCCCGCCGCCGGTTTGCTTCTCGCCGCCGAACGCGCCACCGATCTCGGCGCCCGACGTGCCGATGTTGACATTCGCGATGCCGCAATCGGATTCGTCCAGGAAGCGCTCGGCCTCGCGCAGGTCGGTGGTGAAGATCGCCGACGAAAGTCCTTGCGGCACCGCATTGTTGAGCGTGATCGCCTCGCCCAGGTCGTCATACGTCAGCACGTAGAGGATCGGCGCGAACGTCTCGGTGGCCACGATGTCGGTCTGTGCGGGCATGCGGACGACCGCCGGCGCGACGTAGTAGGCGCTCGGGTGGGCCTCTTGCCCGTCAGGGCTGGCGAGATGGAAGCGCTCGCCGCCGAAGACCTCGCCGCCGTCGGCGCGCGCCTGCTCGAGGGCGCCGACCATGTCGCGGTAGGCGGTCTCGTGGATGAGCGGGCCGACGAGCGTGCCCGGCGCCGACGGGTCGCCGATCGCCAGCCGCCCGCACGCGTCCACGACCCGGGCGACCACCTCGTCGGCCACGGAGCGGTGCACGATCAGCCGGCGCAGGCTGGTGCAGCGCTGCCCGGCGGTGCCCGCGGCGGCGAACACGATGGCCCGCACGGCCAGGTCCAGGTCGGCCGACGGCGTGACGACGGCCGCGTTGTTGCCGCCCAGCTCCAGCAGGGCACGGCCGAAGCGCGCGGCGACCCGGGGGCCGACGGCCTGGCCCATGCGCACCGAACCGGTGGCGGACACCAACGCGATCCGGTCGTCGTCCACCAGCAGCTCGCCGAGGTCGCGCTCGCCCAGGACCAGGCCGCTGACCGCGGCGGGGGCGCCGACGTCCGCGGCCGCGCGGCCGATCAGCGCATGGCAGGCCAGCGCCGTCAGCGGCGTCAGCTCCGACGGCTTCCACACGACGGTGTCGCCGCACACCAGCGCCACGGCGGCGTTCCACGCCCACACGGCGACCGGGAAGTTGAACGCGGTGATCACCCCGACCACACCGAGCGGGTGCCAGGTCTCCAGCAGGCGGTGCCCGGGGCGCTCGGACGCGATGGTGCGGCCGTACAGCTGGCGCGACAGGCCCACCGCGAACTGGCAGACGTCGATCATTTCCTGCACCTCGCCGAGCGCCTCGGAGCCGATCTTGCCCACCTCGACGGTCACCAACGTCGCCAGGTCGTCCTTGTGGCGGGTGAGCAGCTCGCCGAGGCGGGCCACCAGCGCGCCGCGCACCGGGGCCGGCGTGGCGCGCCACGCCGAGAACGCGTCGGCGGCATCGGCGACGATCGACCGGGCCGCCTCGGGCGTGGTGTGGCCGACGGTGAACAGCACCTCGCCGGTGATGGGCGTGCTGGCGGGCAGCCCGTGCCCGGCCGGGTCGCCGAGCGTGACGCCGACGCCCATCGCTTGATAGGCCGCGCGCACCCGCGACCGCAACTCCTCAGTACGCTCGGTGATCATCGGGTTGCCTCCTCGTAAAGTGCGTACGGGTCACGGATCTCGCGGCCGATTGCCCCGGCCAGCCACTGCGCGTCGTAGCCCGAGTCGTCGGCCGCCGCCCGCGCCCGGGTTTCGCGGTCCAGGTTGGAGCGGAAGATGCCCGCCGCCGACGCCGGCAGGAAGTCTTCGTAGACGACCGGCGCCGACGGGTCGCCGCCGCGATAGTAGGCCAGCCCCTCGGCGGCCATTTCCGCGTCGGTCGGCGGGAAGTGCCGGTGCCACACCGACGCCGGGTCGGGCGCGCCCATCGCGGCGTCGTAGCGTTCCCGGCCCTTGCGGGTCAGCGCCACCCCGCGCGCCTCGACCTCGCCGAAGCGCACCCGCAGGCTGCCCGCGGCGACGCGGCCGTCCCGGCCGCGAAACAGGCAGGGCTCGGCGAGCGCGCGAAAAGAGGTCTGGCGCAACAGGACCGCGGGTCCGTCGGTGCGGGGCGGCCCCTGGATGGCGTCGATCATGGTGATGCCCCGCGCGGTCATCCGCCGATACAGCTCGTCGATGTCGAGCACCCGCGGCGTCAGGTGGTTGATGTGGGTGGAGCCCACCCCGGCGATGTCGGCGGCCACCGCCGACACCCGCGACAACTCGTCGTACCAGGCCTTGTCGATCGGCTCGCGCGACAGCGCGAACGCCGCCACCGCCGCCGAGACGAACGCGCCCGCCTCGTCAGCGGCGCAGCCGCCGTCGGCCGCAATCGTTCGCGCCCGCGCCACCAATGCGGGGTCGAAGAGCCGCCGGCGCGCGACGAACGTCTCCACCCGGGCCCGCAGCTCCGGGGAAAAGTAGCGCGCGTCCCGCGTGGCGAGCATCGAGGTGAACACCCGAAACGGGTTGCGCGCCAACTCATTCGCGTCGAGTGGACGAAACGCCGTGGACACCACCGGAATCGGCGAGGCGGCGCGGCGCAGGTCGTAGTAGCCCACCGGGTACATGCCGAAGGCGGCGAACAGGTCGGCGACGGCGGCCAGTTCGGCCGGGCTGCCGACCCGGATCGCGCCGTGCCGCTCCGCAGCGACCCGATCCAGCGACCCAAGCCGTTCGGCGTCGGGATGTCGCCCCACGTGGGCGGCGTTGACCTGGCCGCTCACCTCGACCAGCGTGCCGTACGCGGGAACCTCCCCGGCGTACATGGCGGACAGCCCGGCCGCGAATCGGGCGCGCAGCTGCCACGCCGCCAGCGTGCCCTGCCCGGGGCTCATGGCGCGCCGTCGATTTCGGCTTTGCTGCGATAATCTCCGCCCATGGGTGACGCGCTCGACGAGATTGACCGGACCCTGGTGCGCGAGCTGGTCGCCAACGGTCGCGCGACCCTGGCGGAGCTGGCCGCGAAGGCGGGCCTGTCGGTCTCCGCGGTGCAGTCCCGGGTGCGCCGGCTGGAGTCGCGCGGCGTGGTGGCGGGGTATTCCGCGCGGATCAACCCGGAGGCGGTCGGGCACCTGCTCTCGGCGTTCGTGGCCATCACTCCCTTGGATCCCTCTCAACCCGATGATGCGCCCGCCCGTCTGGAACACATCGCGGAGATCGAGTCGTGTCACTCGGTGGCCGGCGAGGAGAGCTATGTCCTGCTGGTCCGTGTCGAGTCCGCCCGGGCGCTCGAGGACCTGTTGCAGCGGATCCGCACGGCGGCCGACGTCCAGACGCGCAGCACCATCATCCTCAATACTTTTTACAGTGATCGGCAATACATACCATAATATTTCCTGTCAATATGCCATAGCACCGTAATAATCACGCTAAGATGAGCGGCATGACCGCCGCCGTTTCCGACCGGGTCCCCGAGACGTTGTCGCGCAGCATGCTGGTCGACGGTTTTGACCTGGTGCTTGACCTGACGCGGTCGGCCGGCTCCTACCTGGTCGACGCCCGGGACGGCCGCCGCTACCTCGACATGTTCACGTTTGTCGCGTCGTCGGCGCTGGGCATGAACCACCCGGCGCTGGCCGGCGACGAGGAGTTCCGCGCGGAGCTCCTGGCGGCCGCGCTGAACAAGCCGAGCAACCCCGACGTGGCCACGGCGGCGATGGCCGGCTTCGTCGAGACCTTCGTCCGGGTGCTGGGCGACCCCGCGCTGCCGCACCTGTTCTTCGTCGAGGGCGGGGCGCTGGCGGTGGAGAACGCGCTCAAGGTCGCGTTCGACTGGAAGAGCCGCCACAACGAGGCGCGCGGGATCGACCCGGCGCTGGGCACGCGGGTCCTGCATTTGCGCGGCGCGTTCCACGGTCGCAGCGGCTACACGATGTCGCTGACCAACACCAAGCCGGTCACCGTGGCCCGCTTCCCGAAGTTCGACTGGCCGCGCATCGACGCGCCCTATATCCGGCCGGCGACCGACATGGATGCGCTAGAGGCCGAGTCGATTCGGCAGGCCCGGGCGGCGTTCGACGCGCACCCGCACGACGTCGCGTGCTTCGTGGCCGAGCCCATTCAGGGGGAGGGCGGCGACCGCCACTTCCGTCCCGCCTTCTTCGCCGCGATGCGCCGGCTGTGCGACGAACACGACGCCCTGTTGATCTTCGACGAGGTCCAGACCGGCTGCGGGCTGACCGGAACCCCATGGGCCTACCAGCAACTGGGCGTGCAACCCGATGTGGTGGCGTTCGGCAAGAAGACGCAGGTGTGCGGGGTGATGGCGGGCCGCCGGGTCGACGAGGTCCCCGACAACGTGTTCGCGGTCGCCTCCCGGATCAGCTCGACCTGGGGCGGCAGCCTGGCCGACATGGTGCGGGCCCGCCGCATTTTGGAGGTGATCGAGGCCGACGGGTTGTTCGACCGCGCCGCCGATCTGGGGCGCTACCTGCTGGGCCGGCTGGTCGAACTGGCCGACGACTTCCCGGCCGTGGTTCTCGACCCCCGCGGCCGCGGCCTGATGTGCGCGTTCAGCCTGCCGAGCACCGGCGCCCGTGAGGCGGTGATCGCCCAGCTGTGGCAACGCCGCGTGATCGCGCTGCGCTGCGGGGAGGACGGCGTCCGGTTCCGGCCCGCGCTGACCGTCACCCGGGGGGAGATCGATGCGCTGGTTTGCGCCCTGAGCGGCGCTTTGACGGCCGTGACGTGGGGCTGACGGCGGTTTACCGTGATAGGGCGCAGGGTATCCGGATCTGCATCATCGTGGGCGCGTAACTAATGCGGCGCAGCGAACGATTAACCAAGAAATCAGGGCCAGCACACGGGGGACGAGTATGCAAACGGCGGATCAGCGGTCGCCGGGTGACCACTTGGGGCAGGAGGACCGCGAGGTGCACGCGGCCATCCGGTTTGCCGCCCTGGCCGCAATCGCGGGCATGGGCTTCTTGGTTCTTGCCGCGTTGTGGGTCAGCACCTGCCCCGGGACCGGCGTCGACACGGCGGCCTGTGGCACGCCCCAGCGCACGATGCTGGCGCTGGGCGGTCCGCTGATTCTGCTGGCCGGGGCGCTCTGGGCGTTCCTGCGCACCTACCGGGTATGGAAGGCCCACGGCACCTGGTGGGGATGGCACGGCGCGGGCTGGTTCCTGCTGACGCTGATGGTGGTGGCCCTCGGCCTGGGCGTATCCCCGATCGCCGGGCCGGTGCTGGCCCTATGACCTGCGCCGACTAAACGCGCGAATCGGGGCGCGCGGGGCTCTGCGGCTTCGGGCCGATCTCGGTTCGTGGGATCTCGGTCCGTGGAATGAAGCGCCATTGCTCGTCGATGCGGCCCACGCGGCGGTGCTCCGCGACGAACCACAACGCGCCGGCGATCGTCCCGAGCACGGCCACCAGGCTCGTGGTGGCGACCCATTCGTAGTGGCCGTAGGCGGCCGCGGCCGTGGTACTGATCATCCCGCCCACCGCGACGAGGAACAGGATGAACCCGGGCCAGTACAGGTTGTCCTTCATCGAGAAACCGGCGTGCGGTTGCGTCGTCCGGAAGTGGTCCGTCGGATCGCGATGCCTGTCGCTCATCAGCCCTCCCTCGGTCGTTTCAGGTCGTCGAGCCGGCCGTGTCGCGAACCGGCACCTCGGGCAGCGAAATCGCCCCGATCGTGGTCACCAGCCACACGATGATCGTCGCGGCGAGCCAGGAGGCGGCGCCGCGGATGGACAGGCCGTGGGTGAACGCCGCGGCCAAGCTCAACGCGACCAGGGTCAGCACCAGCCCGGCGCCCCCGAGCAGCAGCGACGCGTAGGCCCGCGGCAACTTCACGATCAGCAGCGACAGGCTTGCCTGCGCCACCGAGAACACCAGGACGGCGACGACAAACCCCGACGCCGACACCGAAACGCCGGGCACGACCCAGGCCGCCGCCAGCAGGCCGACGGCCCACGACGCGAGAAGCACAACCGCTCGAAGCAGAGCCTGCTTCATGCCAATAAGTGTAGGTCGCGGGGTAGACGGTGTTAAGGGTCCGCAGACGGGGTTATTCGCTGCCGCAATTGGGTATCAGCTGTACACCATGATGAGTGCCGGAAGGGTTGCGTCAGCGACACCGACATCGATGCCCACTACCGTAGACGTGACCAGCGGCGGCGATTGTGACTAATCGGTTGGAACCCACGGTCGACGGCGGGCTGCGCGGCAATAGTAATGTCAACCAGACATTGCCGGGAGACCATATGACCGATCCGGGAGTTGGCGCGAACAAGCGTCAACGCGGCCACCGCGCCGTCGAGCTGCACGTTGCGGCACGCCTCGAGAACCTGGCGATGCTGCGCACGCTGGTAGGTGCCATCGGCACCTTCGAGGACCTGGACTTCGACGCGGTCGCCGACCTGCGGCTCGCGGTGGACGAGGTGTGCACCCGCCTCATTCGCTCGGCCACGCCGGGCGCGACGCTGGTGGTCGTGGTCGACCCGCACGACGACGAGTTGGTGGTGGAAGCCTCCGCGGCGTGCGACACCCACGACGTGGTGGCGCCCGGCAGCTTCAGCTGGCACGTCCTGACCTCCCTGGCGGACGATGTCCAGACCTTCCACGACGGTCGCGAACCCGACGAGACCGGCAGTGTCTTCGGTATCACGCTGACGGCGCGACGGGCGGCCTCTAGCAGGTGACAGCGCGAGCTGCCGGCGGTTCGGTTTCGCGGCCGAACGAGTATGCGGACGTCCCGGACATGTTCCGCGAGCTGGCGGGCATCGCCCCCGACTCGATGGAATTCCAGCGCCAGCGGGACAAGATCGTGGAGCGGTGCCTGCCACTGGCCGACCACATCGCCCGCCGGTTCGAGGGCCGCGGCGAACCGCGCGACGACCTGGTCCAGGTGGCGCGGGTGGGCCTGGTCAACGCCGTCGTCCGCTTCGACGTCGAGACCGGGTCGGACTTCGTCTCGTTCGCGGTGCCCACGATCATGGGCGAGGTCCGTCGCCACTTCCGCGACAACAGCTGGTCGGTCAAGGTCCCGCGGCGCCTGAAGGAACTGCACCTGCGGCTGGGCACCGCCACCGCCGATCTGTCCCAGCGCCTCGGCCGGGCGCCGACGGCGAGCGAACTCGCCGTCGAACTCGGCATGGAGCGCGACGAGGTGGTCGAGGGCCTGGTGGCGGGCAGCTCCTACAACACGCTGTCCATCGACACCGGCGGCGGCAGCGACGACGACGACGCCCGCGCCATCGCCGACACGTTGGGCGACGTGGACGCCGGCCTCGACCGCATCGAAGATCGCGAGGCGTTGCGCCCGCTGCTCGAGGCGCTGCCCGAGCGGGAACGAATGGTGTTGGTGCTCAGGTTTTTCGAGTCGATGACGCAGACGCAGATCGCCGAGCGGGTCGGCATCTCACAGATGCACGTGTCGCGCCTGCTGGCCAAGTCGCTAACGCGGCTGCGGGACCAACTGAAGTAGCGGCCGCGACTCGTCGCGCTCCCTCTTGGTGGGGCGCAGCAGCGGCTCGGCCTGCGGCGTCGTCACCGGCAGGGTGCCATCGGGGTCGCAGATCCTCAACAACCGCGCTACGGCCGGGCTCGGCACCATGGCCCAGTGCAACTGGGCGGCCGAGCACGCGACGTTGATCCGGTGCAGGGCCGAAAAGCCAGCGGTACCAATGAATTCCAGGCCGCGCAGGTCGACGACGATCCGGCGGGCGCGCCTGACGCTGCGTTGCGCGTAGATGGCGAGCTGATCGGCGTTGGCGGCGTCGAGCTCACCGTCGACGGTGATCACCGCCCCCAGCGCGCTCCAGCGGGAGGTGAATTGTGCGGTTCGGCTTTGTTGCCAAGATTGGGCCACAGACATGCGTGTCTCCGTCATTTGGAGGGTGTTGCTGCGGACGACGCCAGGTGGCCGTGAAGCTCGAGATCGGGGAGTTTGCCTTCCCGCTTGCCTGACGTGATCCGGGCGGCTGTGAACTCAACCTGAAACCGACCCTACCCGCGCCGGGGCGGGTCGGACAACGCTATCGAGGTTTCTTCTGAGTTTCTTCGTGTTATTTGATCTCGGCGAGGACCGTGCCCTGGGTGATGGCCGCGCCGGCCTCGACGGCGAGCCCGGTGATGGTGCCGTCCTTGTGCGCGGTGACCGGGTTTTCCATCTTCATCGCCTCGAGGACCACGACCAGGTCGCCGGCGGCGACCTCCTGGCCCTCCTCCACCGCGACCTTGACCACGGTGCCCTGCATGGGCGCCGTCACCGCGTCGCCGGAGGCGGCCACCCCCGCGTGCGATCCGCGCTTGCGCGGCTTGGGCTTCTTGCGGATCACCCCGGCCGGGTCGGCGGAACCGTTGGTCAGGGCCAGGTCGCCGGGCAGGGACACTTCGAGCCGGCGCCCGCCGACCTCGACGACCACCGTCTGCCGGGGCCGGGCGTCCTCTTCGTCGATCGGCTCGCCGCCGGTGAACGGCTCGATGGTGTTGTTCCACTCGGTCTCGATCCAGCGGGTGTGGACCGAGAAGCCCTTCTCGTCACCGATGAACGCCGGGTCTCTCACCACGGCGCGGTGGAACGGGATGACGGTCGCCAAGCCTTCGACGTGGAACTCGTCGAGGGCCCGGCGGGAGCGGGCCAGGGCCTCCTCGCGGGTGGCGCCGTAGACGATCAGCTTGGCCAGCATCGAGTCGAACTGGCCGCCGATCACCGATCCCGCCTCCACGCCGGAGTCCAGCCGGACGCCCGGACCGCTGGGCGTCTCGTACTTGGTGACGGGCCCCGGGGCGGGCAGGAAGCCGCGCCCGGCGTCCTCGCCGTTAATCCGGAACTCGATGGCGTGCCCGCGCGGGGTCGGGTCCTCGGTGATGTCGAGCTTCTCGCCGTTGGCGATCTTGAACTGCTGCAACACCAGGTCGATGCCCGCGGTCTCCTCGGTGACGGGGTGCTCGACCTGCAGGCGGGTGTTCACCTCCAGGAAGGAGATCAGGCCGTCCTGGCCGACCAGGTACTCGACGGTGCCGGCGCCGTAGTAGTGCGCCTCCTTGCAGATCCGCTTGGCCGACTCGTGGATCTCCTTGCGCTGCGCGTCGGTCAAGAACGGCGCCGGCGCCTCCTCGACCAGCTTCTGGAAGCGGCGCTGCAGCGAGCAGTCGCGGGTGCCGGCGACGACGACGTTCCCGTGCTGGTCGGCGATCACCTGCGCCTCGACGTGGCGGGGCTTGTCCAGGTACCGCTCGACGAAGCACTCGCCGCGGCCGAACGCGGCGACGGCCTCGCGGGTGGCCGACTCGAACAGCTCGGGGATCTCCTCGAGGGTGCGGGCGACCTTCATGCCGCGCCCGCCGCCGCCGAAGGCGGCCTTGATGGCGATCGGCACGCCGTACTCCTTGGCGAAGGCCACCACCTCGTCGGCGTCCTTGACCGGGTCCGGGGTGCCGGGCACCAGCGGCGCCTGGGCGCGCGCGGCGATGTGGCGGGCGGTGACCTTGTCGCCGAGGTCGCGGATGGACTGGGGGCTGGGGCCGATCCAGATCAGGCCGGCGTCGATGACCGCCTGCGCGAAGTCGGCGTTCTCGGAGAGGAAGCCGTAGCCGGGGTGGACCGCGTTGGCGCCGGACTTCTCCGCCGCGTCCAGCAGCTTGCCGAAGTCCAGGTAGGACTCCGCGGACGTCTGACCGCCCAGGGCGAACGCCTCGTCGGCCAGCCGCACGTGCGGCGCGTCGGCGTCGGGCTCGGCATACACCGCCACGCTGGGCAGGCCCGCGTCGCGGGCCGCACGGATCACCCGGACGGCGATCTCACCGCGATTGGCGACGAGCACCTTGGAGATCCTCGAGCTGGCGTGACTAGCCACTTCGCCTCCTGTTCGGCTGGACGTCATATGCGTCTCTAAGAGAAATTCTTACAAGTCTTGTCCCGGGGAAGTTTATGCGGCGCGCCGTACGGGCCGACACCCGGTCTCCAAATCCGTTCCTGATCAGGCCGTCTCGCGCAATCGCCGCTTGATGCGGGCCAGCATCGCCGACATGCCGCGCAGCCGCAGCGGGCTGATCAGAGCGGCCAGGCCCAGCTCGGTGTAGAAGTCCTCGGGCACCGCGAGGATGTCGGCGGCCGGTTGCTCGTCCAAACCGGCGGCCAGGATCGACGCGAACCCCCGGGTGGTGGGCGCCTCGGCGGGCGCGCTGAAGTGCAGCCGCACCCGATTGCGGTCGCTGGCGTCGACGTGCAGGAACAGCGGCGACTGGCACTCGGGCACCGGCTCCATCGCCGCCTCCTCGAGGTCGGCCGGCAGCGCGGGAAGGTCGTTGGCGAACTCCAGCAGCAGCGTCAGCTTGTCCTGGCCCTGGACTTCGGCGAAGTCGGACACCACCTCGGCCAGCGGCGCGGGCATGCTCATCAGACCGGAACGGCTCCCGGCTGCTCGCCCGCGACGATCGGCACCCGCACGGTGTTGCCCCACTCGGTCCACGATCCGTCGTAGTTGCGGACCCCGGGCTTGCCCAGCAGGTGGGTGAGCACGAACCAGGTGTGGCTGGACCGCTCGCCGATGCGGCAGTAGACGACGGTCTTGTCGTCCGGCCGCAGGAAGCCGTAGAGCTCCTCGAGCTCGGCGCGGGGGCGGAAGCGGCCGCTCTCGTCGACCGCCTTGCCCCACGGGATCGATACGGCGGTGGGGATGTGCCCGGCCCGCAGCGCCCCCTCCTCGGGGTAGTCGGGCATGTGGGTGCGCTTGCCGGTGTACTCGTCCGGCGAGCGCACGTCGATCAGCGGCTCGGAACCGAGGATGGCCAGCACGTCGTCCTTGTACGCGCGGATGGGCGCGTCGTTGCGCTGCACCACGGGATAGCCGCTCGACGTCGCCGTCGGGACGTCCAGGGTGGTGTCGCGGCGCTCGGCCAGCCACAGGTCGCGCCCGCCGTTGAGCAGGCGCACGTCGGGGTGGCCGAACAGTGTGAAGACCCACAGCGCGTAGGCCGCCCACCAGTTGCTCTTGTCGCCGTAGATCACCACGGTGTCGTCGCGGGCGATGCCCTTGCGATCCATCAGCTCGGCGAACTGCTCGCCGTTGATGTAGTCGCGGACCCGCGGGTCGTTGAGGTCGGTGTGCCAGTCGATCTTGACCGCGCCGGGGATGTGGCCGACGTCGTAGAGCAACACGTCCTCGTCGGACTCGACGATCGCCAGGCCGGGGGCGCCCATGTTGGCGGACAGCCAGTCGGCGGTGACCAGTCGTTCGGGGTGGGCGTATTCGGTCAGGGACGGGTGTGGATCGGGGGGTAACGACACGACTTCGAGCCTACCGCCGGGTCTCCCACAGCGAGGCCACGGACAGCCCGGCCCGGCCCAACAGCTCACGCAGCAGCGGCAGGCTCACGCCGATCACGTTCGACGGATCGCCCTCGATCCCGTCGACGAACCAGCCGCCCAGCCCGTCCAGGGTGAACCCGCCGGCCACCCGCAGAGGCTCGCCGTCGGCTACGTACGCCCGCAGATCCGCCTCGGCAGGCGCGGCGAAATGCACTGTGGTGCAGGCGGATTGGACCTCGCGGTGGGCGATCGCGCCGTCGCGCAGCCGCAGCAGGCAGTGCCCGGTGTGCAGCCGGCCCGAGCGGCCGCCCATCAGCCGCCACTGGCTCACCGCGGCCTCGGGCGAGCCCGGCTTGCCGCACAGCCGGCCGTCGATGGCCAGCATCGAATCACAGCCCAGCACAACGCAATCCGCCGCGGTGGCGCCGTCGAGGCGCCCGGCGACGTCGTTGGCCTTGGCCGCGGCCAGCGCGCACACCACCTCCTCGGGCGGGGCGTCGGGCGCCAGGCCCGCGGCGATCAGGTCCTCGTCGACGCCGGACACCACGACGAGCGGATCGAGGCCGGCCTGGCGCAGCACCTTGCGGCGGCCGGGCGAGGCCGACCCAAGCACCAGCCGGGTCAATGCCTCATGTGTGTCATCTGCTGCATGGTCAGCCGCTGGTAGTTCGACATCGCGTAGCGCAGCCGGTCGACCGGCAAGCCCCAGCGGGTGCTCTCCGGCTGGGTGGGCTCGGGCGAGGCGGCGCCGACACCGCCGAGCACGGCCACC
This sequence comes from Mycobacterium sp. E2327, assembly GCF_001672675.1. Taxonomy (NCBI): domain Bacteria; kingdom Bacillati; phylum Actinomycetota; class Actinomycetes; order Mycobacteriales; family Mycobacteriaceae; genus Mycobacterium; species Mycobacterium sp. E2327. Next base: position 30,185 of record NZ_LZKE01000229.1, on the reverse strand, counting down.
AGCGCCGCCAGCTCCGCGTCGGTGGGGTTCCCCTTGAGCACCTGGATGTGCGGCTCGTGGTGAGCGTCGTCTGTCATAGCGGAATGTTCCCGTGCTTCTTGGGCGGCAGGTGGCTGATCTTGCGTTCCAGCAGGCGCAGCGCCGTGCCGATGTAGCCGCGGGTGTACGACGGCGGGATCACCGCGTCGACGTAGCCGCGCTCGGCCGCGACGTAGGGGTTGACCAGCGTGTCCTCGTACTCCTGCTGCAGCTGCAGGCGCAAGGCGTCCACGTCCTCGCCGTTGCGGGCGGCCTCGGCCAGTTGCTGGCGGTACACGAAGCCGACCGCGCCGGAGGCGCCCATCACCGCGATCTGGGCCGTCGGCCAGGCCAGGTTGACGTCGCAGCCCATGTCCTTGGAACCCATGACGCAGTAGGCGCCGCCGTAGGCCTTGCGGGTGATGACCGTGATCTTGGGCACGGTCGCCTCGCCGTAGGCGTACAGCAGCTTGGCCCCGCGCCGGATGATGCCGTTGTACTCCTGGCCGGTGCCCGGCAGGAAGCCCGGGACGTCGACCAGCATGACGATCGGGATGTTGAAGCAGTCGCAGGTCCGCACGAAGCGGGCCGCCTTCTCCGAGGCGTTGATGTCCAGGCAGCCGGCGAACTGGGTCGGCTGGTTGGCCACGATCCCGACCGGCCGGCCGTCGATGCGGCCGAACCCGACGACGATGTTCTGCGCGTAACCGCCCTGGATCTCCAGGAACTCGTCGTCGTCGAGGATCCGGGTGATCACCTCGTGCATGTCGTAGGGCTGGTTGGGCGAGTCCGGGATCAGCGTGTCCAGCTCGAGGTCCTCCTCGGTGAGGTTCTCCTCGATGGGGCCCACGGGGGCGGGCTCGGCGTACCGGGGCGGGTCGGTGGCGTTGTTCGGCGGCAGGTAGCTCAGCAGGTCGCGGACCCAGTCGAAGGCGTCCTGCTCGCCGGAGGCCACGTAGTGCAGCGTGCCCGACTTGGCCATGTGGGTGTGTGCGCCGCCGAGTTCCTCCATGGTGACGTCCTCACCGGTGACCGTCTTGATGACGTCGGGGCCGGTGATGAACATCTGGCTGGTCTGGTCGACCATGACCACGAAGTCGGTCAGGGCGGGGGAGTAGACGTGCCCGCCGGCGGCCGCGCCCATGATCAGCGAGATCTGTGGGATGACCCCCGACGCGACGATGTTGTTGCGGAAGATCCGGCTGTACAGGCCCAGCGAGACGACGCCCTCCTGGATGCGTGCGCCGGCGCCGTCGTTGATGCCGATCAGCGGGCGGCCGGTCTTGATCGCCAGCTCCTGCACCTTGACGATCTTCTCGCCGTACACCTCGCCGAGGCTGCCGCCGAACACCGTGGCGTCCTGGCTGAAGATGCACACGTCGCGGCCGTCGATGGTGCCGTAGCCGGTGATCACGCCGTCGCCCAGCGGGCGGTTCTTGTCCAGGCCGAAGTTGCTGCTGCGGTGTTTGGCCAGCGCATCGAGCTCGACGAACGAGTCCTCGTCGAGCAGGGCCAGGATGCGCTCGCGGGCGGTCAGCTTGCCCTTGGCGTGCACCTTCTCGACGGCCTCTTCGCCGACCGGGTGCAGCGACTCCTCCCGCCGCTTGTGCAGCTCGGCCAGCTTGCCCGCGGTGGTGTGGATGTCGATGGTGTGCTCGGCGGCGGGCTCGGCCGTGTGGTCGGTAACGCTTGTCATGGGACTCGATGGTATCGGCAGGCCCCGCGCCGGTGCTTAGGCTGGGTGGAGTGACGGACCGCGATTCGCTTCGGCAACCGCTGGATCAGGCCGCGCTGCGCGCCGAGCTGATCGGCACCGGGCTGGGCTGGCGCCAGCTCGACGTCGTGGAACAGACCGGCTCCACCAACGCCGACCTCTTGGCGCGCGCGGCGGCGGGCGACGACGTCGCCGGGGCGGTGCTGATCGCCGAGCACCAGACGGCCGGCCGCGGGCGCCACGGGCGCGGCTGGACGGCCAGCCCGCGGGCCCAGATCACGATGTCGGTGGGCGTCAGCGTCGTCGACGTGCCCACCGAGGGCTGGGGCTGGCTGTCGCTGGCCACCGGGGTGGCGATCGTCGACGCGGTGCTGGCCGTCACCGGGGTGCAGGCGGGCCTCAAGTGGCCCAACGACGTGCTGGCCGGCCCGCCGGACTCCCCGGGCAAGCTGGCCGGGATCCTCGCCGAGGTGGCCCGCCCGGTCGTGGTGATCGGCTTGGGGCTCAACGTGACTCAGGCCCCCGACGAGGTCGACGGGCCTGGTGCCACGTCGCTGTTCGACCTCGGCGTGCCCGAGCCGGACCGCGGCCAACTGGTCGGCGCGGTGCTGACCGAACTGGGCAGGCGGATCGTGGCCTGGCGGGCCGCGCGGGGCGCCGACTGGGCGCTGGCGGCCGACTACCGGGCGCGCAGCCTGACCATCGGGCGCCCGGTGCGCGCCGTGCTGCCCGGCGACAAGGAGGTCGTGGGCACCGCGACCGCCGTCGACGACCAGGGCCGGTTATGTGTGGAGGCCGGCGGCCAAACCGTCGTCGTTTCCGCCGGTGACGTCGTGCATCTGCGCCAGCAGCGGTAGCTTCTCTCACGTGAGCTATCCGGACAACGCCCTGGCCGCCGGCGAGCAGGTCGTCCTGCACCGCCACCCGCACTGGAAGCGGTTGATCTGGCCCGTCGTGGTGCTGGTGCTGGCGACCGCGCTGGCCGCGTTCGGTTCCGGCTACCTCAACTCGACGCACTGGGAGCAGCTCGCCAAGAACATTATCTACGGCGTCATCTGGGGCATCTGGCTGGTGATCGTCGGCTGGCTCACGCTGTGGCCGTTCCTGGGCTGGCTGACCACGCATTTCGTCGTCACTAACCGCCGGGTGATGTTTCGCCACGGGGTGCTCACGCGCAGCGGCATCGACATCCCGCTGGCGCGCATCAACAGCGTGGAGTTCCGGGACCGCTTGAGCGAACGCATGTTTCGCACCGGAACGCTGATCATCGAGTCGGCGTCACAAGATCCGTTGGAGTTCTACAACATTCCGCGGCTGCGCGAGGTGCACGCGCTGCTGTATCACGAAGTCTTTGACACCCTGGGTTCGGAGGAGTCGCCGAGCTGACCGAATCGGCTCGCCTTTTTCCGCCACGACCGCAACAGGGTGACGTTGCTCTTCTCGAGCTCGTCCTCCAGGACCTCGGCGAAACCGCCTGCGGTAAGGGCGGATTCGATCGCCTTGTCGGGGTTGCGGGCGAACTCGTCGGGAAACACCCAGCGCCGGAACGCCCAGAAGCGGAACGCCATCTGCAGCAGGTTGCCGATGATGTAGGCCGAGATGAAGTCGGTGATGTTCTCCAGCGTCAGCGACACCTCGGGCACCCGAAGCTGCAGCACATAGTGCGAAAACCACAGCGGCGCCATGGAAAGCAGCACGCCCACGCCGCTGAAGGCGAAGAACAAGAACGCCTCGTGGTGGCGCTCGCGGCCGCCGCGGTCGCGGAAGCTCCACTCCCGGTTCAAGACATAGGAGGCGATGACCGCGACGATCCCCGCGATCACCTTGGCCGTCACCGGCTTGGGTTCGAGGATCGTCAGCTTGAGGGTGTAGAAAATCGCCGAGTCGATGACGAACGTGGTGCCGCCGACGATCGCGAATTTGATCAGCTCGTGATGGCGCAGCAAATGAGGCTGAACGGCCTCTGGCAGGCGCGAAATTACGGCATCGGCGAAGGACACAACACGTCAGTGTACGGACGGACGCGAAAACGACGCAAAATCTGCTTCGCCGCGGGCCGTGACAACATGATGGCCGTGCCGAACAAGCGCTCACCGAAGGCCGCCCCCGTCGTGGCGATGGTCGGCGGCGGTCAGCTCGCCCGCATGACCCACCAATCCGCGATCGCGCTGGGGCAGACGCTGCGGGTGCTGGCGACCGCCCCCGGCGAATCGGCCGCGCAGGTCAGCCCCGACGTGATGATCGGCTCGCACGCCGATATCGAGGACCTGCGCCGGGTCGCGGCCGGGGCCGACGTGCTGACCTTCGACCACGAGCACGTCCCGACCGAGCTGCTGGAGAAGCTGGTCGCCGAGGGCGTCAACGTGGCGCCGCCGCCGCACGCCCTAGTGCACGCCCAGGACAAGCTGGTGATGCGGCGGCGGTTGGAGGCGCTGGGCGCGCCGGTGCCGCGGTATGCCGGCATCGGCAACCTGGACGAGCTTGAGGCCTTCGCCGCGCGAGTGGGCGGTCCCGTCGTCGTCAAAGCCGTCCGCGGCGGCTACGACGGGCGCGGGGTGCGGATGGCCCGCGACCCCCTGCACGCGCGCGAAATCGCGGCCAGCTTCCTGGCCGACGGCGTGCCGGTGATGGCCGAGGAGCAGGTGAACCTGCGCCGCGAACTGTCGGCCCTGGTGGCGCGCTCCCCGTTCGGGCAGGGCGCGGCCTGGCCCGTGGTCGAGACGGTGCAGCGGGACGGGATCTGCGTGCAGGTGATCGCGCCCGCGCCGGACCTGGACGACGGCGTGGCCTCCGGGGCCCAGCAGCTGGCGTTGCGGTTGGCCGCCGAACTCGGTGTCGTCGGCGTGTTGGCGGTCGAGCTGTTCGAGACGACCGATGGTGCGCTGCTGGTCAACGAGCTCGCGATGCGGCCGCACAACTCCGGGCACTGGACCATGGACGGGGCGCGCACCAGCCAGTTCGAGCAGCACCTGCGCGCGGTGCTGGACTACCCGCTCGGCGACACCGACGCCATCGCGCCGGTGACCGTGATGGCCAACGTGCTAGGCGCCCGAGAGACCCCGGCGATGAGCACGGACGAGCGGCTGCACCACCTCTTCGCGCGGATGCCCGACGCGCGGGTCCACCTCTACGGCAAACAGGAGCGGCCCGGCCGCAAGATCGGGCACGTCAACTTCCTTGGCGCGGACCCGGCGGGGCTGGTCCAGCTGCGTGAACGCGCCGATCTGGCGGCACACTGGTTGTCACACGGGCAGTGGACGGACGGATGGGATCCACATGGCTAGCGCCGGCGACGATGCAGTGGGGGCACCCCCAGCCGCGCAGCGGCGAGGGGGACGAAGCGATGAGAAGGAGCGGCGCATATGACACAAGCTCCTCGGGTCGGCGTCATCATGGGCAGCGACAGCGACTGGTCGGTGATGGCCGACGCCGCTGAGGCGCTGGCCGAGTTCGACGTCCCGGCCGAGGTCCGGGTGGTCTCGGCGCATCGCACGCCGCAGGTGATGTTCGACTACGCGCGCACGGCGGCCGACCGCGGCCTGCAGGTGATCATCGCCGGCGCCGGCGGCGCCGCACACCTGCCCGGAATGGTCGCCTCCGCCACGCCGCTGCCGGTGATCGGGGTGCCGGTGCCGCTGGCCCGCCTCGACGGCCTGGACTCGCTGCTGTCGATCGTGCAGATGCCGGCCGGGGTTCCGGTCGCCACCGTCTCGATCGGCGGCGCCCGCAACGCGGGCCTGCTCGCGGTGCGCATACTGGCGTCGTCCGACGCGACGCTGCGGGCGCGGATCGAGGCGTTCTCCGACGAGCTGGCCGAGAGCGTCAAGGCCAAGGATGCGGCGCTGCAACAGCGCCACGGTAAAGTTACCGGCCAGTAGCTCGGTGACGACGCGGACGCCCAGCGTCCGTCGAGGAGCCGAGCAGGCCAGCAGAGTGCTTAGGAGGCCAAGATGGCTCAGTGGGCCGGACACCCCACCTTCGATCTGTTCCAACTGCCCGAGGAACACCGGGAGCTGCGGGCGGCGATCCGCGCGCTGGCGGAGAAGGAGATCGCGCCGCATGCGGCCGACGTGGACGAGAACGCGCGGTTCCCGCAGGAGGCGCTGGACGCGCTGAACGCGTCGGGGTTCAACGCGGTGCACGTGCCGGAGGAGTACGGCGGCCAGGGCGCGGACTCGGTCGCGGCGTGCATCGTCATCGAGGAAGTGGCCCGCGTCGACGCGTCCGCCTCGTTGATCCCGGCGGTGAACAAGCTGGGCACCATGGGCCTGATCCTGCGCGGCTCGGAGGAGCTGAAAAAGCAGGTGCTGCCCTCGCTCGCGGAGGACGGCGCGCTGGCGTCCTACGCGCTGTCCGAGCGGGAGGCCGGCAGCGACGCGGCGTCGATGCGCACCCGCGCCAAGGCCGACGGCGACGACTGGATCCTCAACGGCGCCAAGGCCTGGATCACCAACGGCGGCAAGTCGACCTGGTACACGGTGATGGCCGTCACCGACCCCGACAAGGGCGCCAACGGCATCTCGGCGTTCATCGTGCACATCGACGACGAGGGCTTCACCGTCGGCCCCAAGGAGAAGAAGCTCGGCATCAAGGGCTCGCCGACCACCGAGCTGTACTTCGAGAACTGCCGCATTCCGGGCGACCGGATCATCGGCGAGCCGGGCACCGGCTTCAAGACCGCCCTGGCCACGCTGGACCACACCCGTCCCACCATCGGGGCCCAGGCGGTGGGCATCGCCCAGGGCGCGCTGGACGCCGCGATCGCCTACACCAAGGACCGCAAGCAGTTCGGGGAGTCGATCAGCAGCTTCCAGGCCGTGCAGTTCATGCTGGCCGACATGGCGATGAAGGTCGAGGCCGCGCGGCTGCTGGTCTACCAGGCCGCCGCCCGGGCCGAGCGCGGCGAACCCGACCTCGGCTTCATCTCGGCCGCGTCCAAGTGCTTCGCCTCCGACGTCGCGATGGAGGTGACCACCGACGCCGTGCAGTTGTTCGGCGGCGCCGGCTACACCACCGACTTCCCCGTCGAGCGGATGATGCGCGACGCCAAGATCACCCAGATCTACGAGGGCACCAACCAGATTCAGCGCGTGGTGATGTCGCGGGCGCTGCTGCGCTGAATGCGGGACTCCGTTTGGGAAGGCGTCGGCGCACCGAATAGGATCTCCGACAGCAACGAGATGGGCCGGTAAGTCCGGCCCCAGCGTCGGTAAACAGGCACCGGCCGTCCACTCCGACCGTCGTGCAAGAGCAAAGTCTTATCGCGGCCGCGGGAGCGTCCAATTGCTTAACATGGCTTCCCATGGGCTTCCATGGTTGACCGGGAATTGACGCACATGCGCCCTCCCTCCAGCGCCGCCGCGCAGTGGCAGTCGTTATCGCTGCTGTTGGTCGAGGACGACCGGGCCGACGCGCTGCTCGTGGAGGAGCTGATCGCCGAAGCGGTCGCCGACATCCGGCTGACCTGGGCGCAGTCGATCGCGCAGGCCGAAGAGGAGCTCGCATCGGTGCGGCCCGACTGCGTGCTGCTGGACCTGAACCTGCCCGACGCCAGCGGGATCGACGCGCTGGACCGCATCGCCCGGCGCGACGCCGCGGTCCCCATCGTCGTGCTGACCGGGTTGAACGACGAATACTTCGGGGCCTCCGCGGTTGCGGCGGGCGCGCAGGACTACCTCGTCAAGGGGCGCGTCGAGCCCGAGATGCTGCGCCGCGCGCTGCTCTACGCGATCGAGCGCAAACGGGCCGAGCTCATCGCCGCCGACCTGCACGCGAGCCGGCTCCGGGCCCGCGAGAACGCGCTGCTGGAACGCGGCCTGCTGCCGTCGCCGCTGCTGCTCGACCGGCCCGGCATCGACATCGTGGCCCGGTACCGGCCGAGCCGCGAGGACGCCCTGTTATGCGGGGACTTCTACGACGTTGTGCAGACACCCGACCGGGTCGTGCACGTCCTGATCGGCGACGTCGCCGGGCACGGGCCGGACGAAGCGGCGCTGGGGGCGGCCCTGCGGATCGCGTTCCGCGCGCTCACCTTCGCCGGCGTGCACGGCGTGGAGCTGATGCGCAAGCTCGAGCGAGTGCTGCAGTCCGAACGCACCGGCAACGGGATCTTCGCGACGGTGCTCAGCCTGGAGATCCACCCCGACGGCGCCGGCGTCACCGCCGTTAGGGCCGGCCATCCGGGGATGCTGCTGCAGGACGGCGAGGGCGTCGAATGGGTGGAGCCGCCGGGCGGTCCGGCGCTGGGCCTGGGTGGCGACCACTGGCCGCGGCACGAGCTGCGCCTGCCCGCGGGGCAGGGGCTGCTGCTGCTGACCGACGGGCTCTTCGAAGGGTATTCCGGGGAAGGCAACCGGCGCCTGGGCGAGGACGGTCTGCTCGCGCTGGCCCGCAAGCATGCGCGGCTGCCCGGACCGGCGTTCGTCGACGCGCTCATCGACGGCGCCGAGGAACTCGCCCGCCCGCGCGGCGGGCTCAGCGACGACATCGCGGTGGTGCGCGTCGAGCGGACCACGACGTGAGCCCCGCCCTGCGGGTGCCGCGCCTTACGCAGCTGACCGTGCGCGGCTGGCAGTTCCTGGTCCTGTCCACCATGGGCGTGATGGTGCTCGCCGGCGCGGTGATCGGGGCCGTGCTGCTGCAGCGCTCCGACGACATGCTGCGCGCGCTGGTCGACGGGATCCAGCCGTCGCGGGTGGCCGCCTATCAGCTGCAATCGGCGCTGCGCGACCAGGAAACCGGCGTGCGCGGCTACCTGATCGCGGCCGATCGCCAGTTCCTCACGCCGTACTACGACGGGCAGCACGCCGAACGCGAGGCGGCCGATGAGATCCGGCGACGGTTGGCCGAGCGTCCGGACCTGCTCGCCGACCTGGACGCGATCGAACAGGCGGCCGCCAACTGGCGCGCCAACTATGCCGAGCCCGCGATCGCGAGCGTGGCCCCCGACGCCCGGAACGTCATGAGCCGGCCCGCGGCCGAACGTGGCAAGGCCCAATTCGACCACCTGCGTACCCTTTTCGACAGGCAGAACACGAACCTGACCGCGGCGCGCAACCAGGCGGCCGACGATCTCAAGCGAACCAACGCCTGGCGGGACCGGGTGCTCATCACCATGGTGCTGCTGTTCTTCGGCACGGCGGCCGCGCTGGGGCTTTTGATGCGGGACGCGGTCACCCGCCCGCTGGCGGCGTTGGCCGCTTCCTGCCGGCAAATCACGCGCGGCGACTTCGCCGAGACCATCGCAGCGCCTCGGCGCCCCAAGGACATTCGCAACATGGCGATCGACGTGGAGAACATGCGGGAGCGCCTCGTCGAGGAGCTCGAGGTATCCCGTTCGGCCCGCGCGCTTTTGGACGAGCAGGCCGTCGAATTGCGGCGCTCCAACGCCGAACTCGAGCAGTTCGCCTACGTCGCGTCGCACGACCTGCAAGAGCCGCTGCGCAAGGTCGCCTCGTTCTGCCAGCTGCTCGAGAAGCGTTACGGCGACCAGCTCGACGAGCGCGGGATCGAATACATCGGCTACGCCGTCGACGGGGCAAAGCGCATGCAGGTGCTGATCAACGACCTGCTCACCTTTTCCCGCGTGGGCCGCCTGGCCACCATGCAAACCGAGGTCGACCTCGGCACGGCGCTCGACGCCGGCCTGGCCAACCTCGCCGTCGCCCTCGAGGAGACGGACGCCGAAATCGTGCGGCCCGCGCAGCCGCTGCCGGTCATCATCGGGGATCCCACCCTGCTGACCATGCTGTGGCAGAACCTGATCGGCAACGCGGTGAAGTTCCGGCACAAGGACCGCCGGCCCCGCGTGGTCATCGACTGCGAACGACGCACCGACGAGTGGCTATTGTCCGTGTCGGACAACGGCATTGGCATCGCCGAAGAATTCACCGAGAAGGTGTTCGTCATTTTCCAGCGGCTGCACGGCCGGGACGTGTACTCCGGAACCGGGGTGGGTCTGGCGCTGTGCAAGAAGATCGTCGAGCAGCACGGCGGCACCGTCTGGGTCGACTCGACCTACACCGACGGGACGCGGCTTCAGTTCACCCTGCCCATCGCGACGAAAGAAGGAGGCCACGATGACATCGCCATCATCGGCCGGTAGAGCGATCGAGATCCTGCTCGTCGAGGACGATCCGGGCGACGAGCTGATCACGCGAGAAGCGTTCGAGCACAACAAGCTCAAGAACAACCTGCACGTGGCCCACGACGGGGAGGAGGGCCTGGACTTCCTCTACCGGCGCGGTCCATACGCCGACGCGCCGCGACCCGACCTCATCCTCCTCGACCTGAACCTGCCGAAATACGACGGCCGACAGCTGCTGGAGAAGGTCAAGTCCGACCCCGACCTGGCGCGCATCCCGGTCGTCGTGCTCACCACCTCCTCGGCGGAGGAGGACATCCTGCGCAGCTACCAACTGCACGCCAACGCCTACGTCACCAAGCCGGTCGACCTCGACGCGTTCATCACCGCGGTTCGCCAGATCGACGAGTTCTTCATTCAGGTGGTGCGGCTGCCGGGGCTCTAGCCGGTGAGGAACTCCTCGTTGTGCTGCCCGGGCGCGGGTGGGGGTTCGTTGGCCCAACCGGCCGACGCGGCGTCGAAGCTGGCGTAGCGCGCCGGCATGCGAACGACCGTGATCGCGTCCTCACCGCTGCCGACCCGCAGGGCGAGCTCGTTCTCGGCGAACAGCGGGGTGCCGACCACCTGCTTCCAGGTGTAGGCGTGGCAGGCCATCAGGCCGCCGTCCTGCAGCAGCTCGACCCATTCGGCCGCGGTCTTGGCCGCCAGCGCCGACTCGAGTTCCTCGGTGAGCTCCGGGTAGTTGAGCGCCCGGGCGCGCTGGTCGATGAACCGCTCGTCGGTCAGCAGGTCGGGGCGGCCGATGATCTCGCACAGCTTCGCCCAATGCTTGGGCACGTACGCGCTGATCACCAGGTAGCCGTCGGCGGCCTTGAACGCGTCGGACGGTTGGGTGGCGAAGCCAACTCCCTTGCGCTTCTTGGGTTTCGGCTCCGCGTCGGGCCGCGGCTCGCTCGGCTTGTTCAGGTGGATGGTCAGCTGGCTGGCCTGCAGGTTGACCGCGACGTCGTACATCGCGACGCGCACGACGTCGGCCACCCCGTGGCGCTCGCGGTTGAGGAGCGCGGCCAGCACCGCCTGGGCCAGCACGTGACCGCTGGCGGCGTCGACGAGCTGGAAGGGGATGATCTGCGGCTTGCCGGTCGGGGTGGGCATCCCGGTGGTCATGCCCGATTCGGCGGCGACCATCAGGTCGACGCCGGGCCGGTTGCCCTGCGGGCCGTTGCCGCCGTAGGCCGACAGCCGCGCGTAGATCAGCTTCGGGTTGCGCGCCCGCAGCTCGTCGGGCCCGAGCCCCATCCGCTCCATGACCCCGGGCCGAAAGCCTTCCAGCACAACGTCGGCGGTGTCGACGAGCCGCAGAATTCGCTGCTTGCTCTCGTCGTCGGTGAGGTCCACCGTCACCGATTTCTTGCCCCGGTTGTGGGGCAGGAACAGCGTGGGCAGGGGCGGGCGCCCGGGCAGGACGGCGGTGATGTGCCGGGCCGCCTCGCCGCCGGGGGCCTCCACCTTGATCACCTCGGCGCCCAGGTCGGCCAGCACCTGTCCGGCCAGCGGCCCGGCGATGTTCTGGGTGAAGTCCAGTACCCGGTACCCGTCAAGTGGCTTGGCGGGCTTGCTGTTTGGCATGCGTGGCCTTCCCTAAGCTGCCCGGTCCAGCACCGCGGTGCAGTAGTAGTTGCCGGAAAACGGCGCGCCGGGTTCGCTGCGTTGCAAAGGTAACCCGGTGTCGGCCAACAACTGGTTGAGGGGTGTGCGGACCGTGCGCCAGCCGTGCCGCTCCAGGTAGGTTGCCGCGTCGTTGCGCTCGCCGGGGAAGCCCAGGTCGCCCAGCGCGATGTCCAGGCCGTTGGCCCGCCACTTCTCGCTTGCCGCGTTCAGGGCGTCGCCGCTGCTGCCGGTGTTGCTGAAGACCTCGGCCATCAGCCGGCTGCCGTCGGCGGACAGCGCGGTGACGTCGTCGAGCAGCCGGTCCTGCGCCTCGGGCGGCAGGAAGGCGAGCAGGCCCTCGGCGGCCCAGGCGGTCGGCCGTCCGGCGTCGAACCCCGCGCGGCGCAGCGCCGACCGCCAATCGTGGCGCAGGTCGATCGGGACGGGCCGCAGTTCCGCCGTGGGCTCGGCGCCCAGCCGGGCGAGGGTGGCGGTCTTGAATTCGATCACCTCGGGCTGGTCGATCTCGAACACCGTCGTTCCCGGCGGCCAGGCCAGCCGGTACGCGCGGGCGTCGAGCCCGCAGGCCAGGATCACCACCTGGCGGATCCCCACCGCGCCCGCCTCGGCGAAGAACGCGTCGATGTGGCGGGTGCGGGCGGCCAGCAGGTCGGTCATGCGCTGCATGCCCCACGGGGCGTCCGGCTCGTCGACGTCGGCGGAAGTCAACTCACCGGCGGACCACCGCGTCATGAAGTCGATGCCCACCGCGCGCACCAGCGGCTCGGCGAACGGGTCGTCGATCAGCCCGTCGTGGGTGGCCCGGGCCCGCCCCGCGGCCACCATGGTGGCGGTGGCTCCCACGCTGGTGGCCAGGTCCCAGGTGTCGTTGTCGGTGCGCGCCATGTCGTCCCTTCTCCCCGCTACTGGTTAGCCACAATAACTGTGACCAAAGACCCCGCCGGTGGGGGCGTTGCGCACTTATCGACGGCCGCCTCGACCAGCACAGTGAAGGCAATGACGGCGAAGATGTTCGGGCGTCTCGGGTTGGAAACGTGGTCGCTCGCGATGTACGCGCGGTCCGGGGGGTTGCGGTTGATCCCACCCGGTCGGGTGGCTTGGGTGCTGCGCGCACTGGACCGTTACGGGCTTTTGGGCGCCGCGACGGTCATCGCCGCCGCCCGGGACCGCGACGGGCTGGCGCTGATCGACGAGCGTGGTCCGCTGACGTTCGGTGAGCTGGATGAGCGGACCAACGCGCTGGCCAACGAGTGGCGCCGCCGCGGGCTTGGCCCGGGCGCGAGCGTGGGCATCCTGGCCGGCAACCACCGGGGCTTCCTGGAGGCCGTCTACGGCGCGGCCAAGTGTGGCGCCGGCGTCCTGCTGCTCAACACCGGTTTCGGCGGCGCGCAACTCGCCGAGATGCTGTCCCGCGAGGGTGCCGACCTGCTGGTGTACGACGACGAATACGCCGGCATCGTCGCGAACGCCCGGCCGAGGCTGGGCCGAATCCGGGCCTGGGCGCAGTCGCCCGGTCCCGACACGCTCGATGCGTTGATCGAGAGCGGCGATCCCGGCCCGCCGCCGCGCTCCGGCGGCCGGCCCAAGATCGTCATCTCGACCAGCGGGACGACCGGGGTCCCCAAGGGCGCCCTGCGCTCGGAGCCCTACTCGCTGATACCGGTCGGCGGCCTGCTCGGCAAGGTGCCATTGCGCGGCCGGGAGGTCACCGAATGCTGTGTGCCGCTGTTTCATTCGATGGGCTTCAGCCACGCGATGTATGCGATGGTGCTTGGCTCGACCTTGGTGGTGCGCCGCCACTTCGATGCCGAGCAAGCCCTGGACAGCGTGGCCACGCATCGGGCCAGCGCCATGATCGTGGTCCCGATCATGCTGCGGCGCATCCTCGATCTCGGTGCGTCCGCCCTCGCCGAACACGATCTGTCCTCGTTGCGCATCGTGTTCGTCGGCGGATCCCAACTCCGGGCGGCGCTGGCCACCCGCGCGTTGGAGGCGCTGGGGCCCGTGGTCTACAACATGTACGGCTCCACCGAGGTCGCGTACGCCACCATCGCCACGCCAGCCGACCTGGCCGTCGAGCCCGGATGCGTCGGTGCGGTGGTGCCCGGTTCGGTTGTCAAGATCTTCGCCGGCGATCGCGAGGCGCCGCCGGGCACCCCGGGGCGGATCTTCGTCGGCAACGTGCTGGCCTTCGAGGGCTACACCGGCGGCGGCACCAAGGAATCGATCCGGGGCCTGATGTCCACCGGCGACATCGGCCATTTCGACGCGGCCGGAAGGCTATTCATCGACGGCCGCGACGACGAGATGATCGTGTCCGGTGGGGAGAACGTGTACCCGGGCGAGGTCGAGGAGGCGCTCGCGCACCACCCCGACATCCTCGATGTCGCGGTCGTCGGCGTCAGCGACGACGAGTTCGGGCAGCGGTTGCGCAGCTACATCGTGGTGCGGCCGGGCGCATCGCTGACCGAGAGCGACGTCAAGGACTACATCCGAAATCGCTTGGCCCGCTTCAAGGTTCCGCGCGACGTCTTGTTTGTCGACGAGCTGCCCCGCAACGCGGGCGGGAAGGTGCTGAAGCGCCTGCTGGGCGTGTAAGAACGCGGACACGGTTGTGTTACATCGGCGTGTGCGCGCGTGCAACCTCGCCCCGCCGTCGCTAGCCTCGCGCAATGACCACTTCGCCCGTCGTCGTCGCCGAATGCCACGTCGCCGGGAGCGGGGATGCCGGCTGGCGGGCCGCCGCCGGGTGGGCGCGCCGGCTGGCCTGGCTCAGCATGGTCGTCGTGCTCGTCGAGGGCGCGGTCGGCTTGTGGCAGGGACTGGCGGTCGGGTCGATCGCGCTCACCGGATGGGCGCTCGGCGGCGCGGCCGAGGCGCTGGCCAGCGCGATGGTGATCTGGCGGTTCAGCGGCGCGCGGGCGTCTTCGGAGACGGCCGAGCGGCGCGCCCGGCGCGGTGTGGCGGTGTCGTTCTGGCTGACCGCGCCCTACATCGCCGCGGAATCCCTCCGGGACCTGACCGAGGAGCACCACGCCGAGATGTCGGTGATCGGCATTGCGCTGGCCGCCCTCGGCCTGGTGCTGATGCCGGTCCTCGGCCGGGCCAACCACCGGCTGGGGGTGCGGCTCGGTTCGGAGGCCACCGAGGGCGAAGGCACGCAGAACTACCTGTGCGGCATCCAGGCCGCGGCGGTGCTGATCACGCTCGCGCTGACCGGGCTGTGGTCGGGCGCGTGGTGGGTCGACCCGGTGGTGGGGTTCGGGGTCGCCGGGGCCGCCGCCTGGCAGGGCGTGCGGACCTGGCGCGGCCACGGCTGCGGCTGCTGATCCCGGGCGCGTTACGGCAGCAGCCGGCTGAGGCTGAAGATCCCGGACACGACGGTGCCGAAGTTGAGCAGGCCGGAGAGCTGACCGCTGGTGCCGGGGCCGGCCAGGCTGCCGGGGATGCCGACGTTGAAGAAGCCCGAATTGTCGCCGTTGACTATGGTCCCGCCGGTGGCCGAGTTGAAGAAGCCCGACGTCTCGCCGTTGATGAAGGACGGTCCGCTGGCCGAGTTGAAGAAGCCCGAGCCGAAGCCGTCGAAACCAAAATTGGGGTCCGAACCGCTGAAGTTGTTGCCGAAACCCGAGACCGAGCCGTCGCCCCCGGATCCGCCGGTGGTCGAGTTGGAGAAGCCCGAGACCCCGATCCCGGTGTTGCCGAAGCCCGAGTTCGCCGCGCCGCTGTCGGTGCTGTAACCGAAGCCGGTGTTGACACTGCCCGAGTTCCAGTAGCCGGTGTTGCTGCTGCCCGAGTTCCCGTTGCCCGTGTTGAAGTTGCCCGAGTTCCCGAAGCCGGTGTTGGCGAAGCCCCCGTTGCCGGCGCCCGTGTTCACGGGGCCCGCGTTCACGAAGCCGGTGTCTTGCGCGCCCGAGTTCCCGAAGCCGGTGTCGTAGCCGCCGGAGTTCCCGATGCCGGTGCTGACGGCGCCCGAGTTGCCGACGCCGAAGTTGTTGGGAATGCCCGCGTTATAGGTGTTGCTGCCGGTGTTGAACAGGCCGACGTTGCCGTCACCGGAGTTGAAGAAGCCGATGTTGTTGTTGCCCGAATTGAACAGGCCGATGTTGCCGCTGCCCGAGTTCAGCCCGCCGAGGTTGAACTGATTGGTCGCGGTGTTGAAATACGTGTTGCCGATGCCGATTTCGTTGTTGCCGGTCAGCCCGAAGCCGATGTTGTTGTTCCCGGTGTTGCCGGCGCCCATGTTTCCGATGCCGGTGTTTCCACCGCCGCGGTTGAAGGCGCCGGTGTTTCCGAAGCCGACATTGTTGTTGCCGGTGTTTCCCATGCCGACGTTGTTGTCGGCGCCGTTGGTGAGGGTGAGGAAGCTGGTGCCGGTGTTTCCGAAGCCGATGTTGTTGTTGCCCGCGTTGCCGCCGCCGACATTGAAGTTGCCGAAGTTCCCGGGGCCGACGTTTCCGCTGCCGAGGTTTCCGCCACCGACGTTCGAGTTGCCGGTGTTTCCGCTGCCGAAGTTTTGATTGCCGGTGTTTCCGCTGCCCACGTTCGCGTTGCCCCTGTTGCCCGCACCCAGGTTGGGCAGGGTGGACAGCAGGTCCTGCAGCGTCTGCGCGGGGGCCTGCAGCGGCGCCGCGCTGGCCGCCTCGGCGCTCCCATATGCGCTTGCCGCCGCCTGTAGCGCCCGCACGAACTGATCGTGAAACGCCCCGGCCTGCCTGCCCAGTGCGGCGAACTGCTGGCCGTGACCGGCGAACAGCGCGGCGAGGGCCGCCGAGATTTCGTCGCCGGCCATCGCGGTCACCGTCGTCGTCGAGAACGCCGCCGCGGCGCGGGCCGCGGTGAGACTCGATCCGATGCCGGCGACCTCGGTTGCCGTCTGGCCCAGTAGGTCCGGGACTGCGATCAGGTAGGTCATGGCTGGCCTTTCACCGGATCAGGTCGGTGGCTTGACCGCGCCGTGGGCGTGGACGAACGGTAATTTACTTCGCCGCAAGGCCGCTAGACATACGGCAAAGCGCGTATCTTCGCCTGTCGCATGGCCAGTGCGACGGCTTCGGTCCGTGATCGCGCCCCGAGTCGGGTGTAGATGTTTTCGAGGTGCTTGCGGATCGTGGCGGGGCTGAGGTAGAGCTGGTCGGCAATCGCCTGGGTGCTGTGTCCGCCGGCGAGCAGGCGGAGCACCTCCGCTTGACGGTTCGTAAGTCCCAGGGCGAGTAGTGATTCGACTGAGGGCAGGTGGTCGGCGGGCAGCTCATCGAGCAGTAGGGTGCGCCATCCTTCGGCGGTGCGACCGGACAAGGCACGCACCCGCAGCCGGCCCTGGGGCCGGGTGAGGCAGATGCTGTTGAAGACGTCGCGGTTGCTGGCCTGCAGCCAGCGGGCCAACGAATCGGGCAGTACGCCGTCGATGTCGTGCTGCCCGGGGCAATACGCGTCGAGTAGCTGCCGGCTCAACCCCGACGCGTGCATCACGCGGTCACGGTCGTCGAGCAGGATCACCGCCGTGTCAGCCTCGTCCAGGCCCGCCTCCTGCGCCGCGATGACGGCCCTGGCCAGGTCACGTTGGTGTGCTTGGAGGTAGGCGCGGCGCAAATGTGGTTCCAGCAGCTCGACCATCGCGCGATCACGCCCGGTGAAGCTGCGCCGGGATCGGCCGATGGCGACGGTGGCCAAATCTGCTGACTCGGTCAGGTTGAAGTAGAGCTGGTCTTCCACACCCAACAGCCGGTACACCTCCTGGTAGAGCTCTAGGCGATGCAGCTCGCTGGTGGTCACCAGGTCGGAAAGCAAGTGCGCGCGGAAGTCGCCGCGTTGACACAACTGCACTCCAGGATGCTGGTGCGAGGTCGCATCGAACGCCTCGACAAGCCCCGCGTAGGTCGCCTCCGGGGACTCGACGAAAACGAGTACCTGCCCTGTCTCCAGGTCCAGCTCGTTGTAACCAAGCACGTCACCGGGAATCAGACGTCGTACACAGGACAACAACTCGCGGCGAAAGCTCTCCAGCCCGTCAAACGAGTACGCCGCCAGCGCGACCTCCATGACGGCGGCGACGCTGTCGCTGTCCAGACTTGTCATCCTGCGAGTTTCCGATGCTCGGCGCGTTTGAGCAGAAGATACGTGGTTTGCCGTAGTCCCGCGGCGGTTCAGTCCAGGCGGTACCGGATCAGCCGGGAGCTGTTGGCCACCACCGCAACCGACGACGCGTTGTGCAGGATCGCGGCCAGCACGGGGGAGAGCGCGCCGCCGGCGCCGATGATCAGCCCGGCGGCGTTGACGGCGATCGACATGCCGTAGTTCTCGCGGATCACGTCTACCGCGCGGGCGCCCAGGTCGCGCACGTCGAGCAGGCGATGCAGGTCGTCGTTGGCCAGCGCCACGTCGGCGGTCTCGACGGCGACGTCGGTTCCCGCCAGGCCCATCGCGATCCCGATGTCGGCGGCGGCCAGCGCCGGGGCGTCGTTGATGCCGTCACCGACCATGCCCACCACGAAGCCGTCGCCCTGCAGCTCGCGCACCACCTCGAGCTTGTCCTCCGGCATCACCTCGGCGCGCCACTCGTCGATCCCGAGCTCGGCGGCCACCACCTCGGCGATCTCGGGATGATCGCCGGTGAGCATGACGATCCGACGAATCCCGTTGGCGCGCAACTTCGTCAGCACCTCGGCCGCCTCGGGTCGCACCTCGTCGCGCAGGCTGATCAGCCCCACCAGGGTGCCGTCCACCGCGAGCAGCAACGGCGTCTCCGCCTGGCGGCGCAATCGGTCGACCCACTCCTTCGCCTTCTTGGACACCTTGACCTTTTCGGACTGCAGCAGCGACGGGCTGCCCAGCAACAGGGTCCGCCCGTCGGCCCAGGTTCGCATGCCCATGCCCACCAGCACCTCGCACTCCTCGTGCGGCGGGATGCTGATGTGGCGTTCCTCGGTCGAGCGGATCACCGCCTCGGCCAGCGGGTGCCGCGAGTGGATCTCCGAGCTGGCCGCATAGGCCAGCACCTGCTCCGGCTCCCAATCCTTGTGCATCGCAACGATGTTGGTGACCACCGGGCGGCCCACGGTCAGCGTGCCGGTCTTGTCGAACACGATCGCGTCGACTCGGCCCGCCTGTTCCAGGTGGGAGCCGCCCTTGATCAGGATGCCCCGGCGCGCGCCGTTGCCGATCGCCGCGCTGATCGCGGTCGGGGTGGCCAGGCCGACCGCGCACGGGCACGCGATCAGCAGCATGGTCATCGCCCGGCGGACGTCCCCGGTGATCACCAGGGTGATGGCCGAGACGATGAACGACGTGGGAACGAAACGGCGAGAGAAGTTTTCGCCGACCGTCTGGATCGGCGCGCGGTCGTGCTGCGCCTCTTCGACCCGGGCGATGATGCGTCCGATGGTGGTCTGGTTGCCGACGGCGTGGGCGCGCACCACCAGCCGCCCGCGCACCACGACCGAGCCGGCGTGCACGCGCGCGCCCACGATGACGCTGACGGGCAGGTTCTCGCCGGTGATCGCGGACTGATCGACGATCGCCTCGCCGTCGATGACCTCGCCGTCCACCGGTATCGCGACGTGGTCGTGCACCACCACCTCGTCGCCGATTTCAACGCTGTCGATCGGCACCTGAATCTCGCCGTCCGGCAAGCGGATCCACGCCGTGTCCTGGTTGCCGCGCAGCAACTCGGAGATGGCGCGGCGGGTCCGGCGCAGCGTGAGGTCCTGTAGGTACTCGCCGATGTTGAGCAGCCACAGCACGGTGAGGGCCACGACGTTCTCCCGCAACACGAGGCTCGCCACGGTGGCCGCCGAGACCAGCGCGTCGGTGCCGGCCCGGCCGGAGCGCAGGGAGCGCAGCGCGCCGCGCAGGAAGGGGTAGCCGGTGAAGACGGTGACGCCGGTGGCAAACAGCCGTCCACTCGGGCCCAGCAGCGGTGGCCGCGCGAACACGTAGCGGCGCACGCCGAGCAACCCCAGCGCCGCGCCGCCGATGACCATGCGCAGCACGTCGGTGTTGCGGATCTCCGAGGAGTGCGGCGCGCGTGCCGGGATCAGTGCGGCGGCGACGCGGGCGGCGCCGGCGATCGCGTCCAGCATCGCGGCGCGGTCGGCGCGCCGCGGTGAATACCAGACCACCACCGAGCCGGTGCGCGGGTAGGCGTGCACCGCGCGCACCCCCGGCACCTTGGCGACGGCCTCCTCGACCGCCACGGCGCGCCGCGAGTCGGCCCGCACCCACCCGACCGCGACCCGCATGCGCCCGGCCGCATCCGAAATGAGTTGTAGGGCAGGGTCTTCGGGTTGCGGCAGGCGATCAGTGATCGTGCTCATGGGCGTCGGTGACGGACGGCGTGGGCGCCTCCTCGCCGATGCGTTCGCGGGCCTCGGCCATGACGTCGGCGATCTTCAGGCGCGCCGACTCGGCGGCCTCCTCGGCCTTGCGGGTGCCGCGCAGGCCCAGCTCCGCCGCGGACACGGCGGTCTCGTGCAGCGGCGCCTTCGCCGCGGCCTTGCGCACCACCTCGTAGGCCGTCACGCCGACCAGGCCGGTGACCACCGTCCCCGCCGCCTTTGCCAGGAGCCCGTAGACCGCCATTGCCTCACCCTTCCTGTCGGTCGGTTAATCCTCGCACGACGCTAACATTGAAATATTGCGATATCAATATGAATCGGCGGCCTAGAGGACCCGGGTGACCTTTTCCGTCTCGATCCGGCGCGGCTGCGCCGCGGGGTCGGGGTTGGCGACCTGCACCAGCGACGCACCGACCGCCAGGATCGACAGCAGCCCGTCGACCAGTTCCTCGGGACCGGACCAGGCGGCGGTGGACAGGATTCGGTCCCCGGACGTCAATCCCCTTGCAGTGGCGAATCTTTCGCAATCGGCCAGGACCGCTTCGACCGATCGGCTGGCCAGCGCCGGGCCGGGGTGGCGCTCGGGGACGATCTGGTCGCCGTGCACGCGGACGGCGGTGGCGTAATCGGTGACGCCGATCGGCAGGTCCGGTGCGGGGCGGCCGAACGGGTCCAGCGAGAGCACCGCGACCTCACCCCCCGCCACCGAAGCGTCCGCCTCGTCCAGCCGCTCGGCGGTGCACAACGCGAGGTCGGCGGCGGCGCCCGATTCGAGCACGGCCTCGGCGCCGATCCACCACACCCCGAACAGCACCGCCGCCGTCTGCCAGTGCGCCGGAAGCAGGATCGCGACGCGGCTGGCCGGTCCGGCGCCCAGCTCGTCGCGCAACAGGTTGCCGGTCTTGGCCGCCCAGTTGGCCAGCGTCACACCGGACAATTCGATGCGCTCGCCGGTCATGTCGTCGTAGTAGGTGATGCGCGGGCCGACCGGGTCGGCCCGCAGCATCGGATCCAGGATCGCGCCGGAGAGCGTGCTCAGTTGATGCACTCGGGCTTGTCGGAGCCGGCGGTCAGGATCGGCGACGGCGGCGGCGTGTTGGGGCCGGTGGCGCCCGCGTTGGACGCCCGCGCGGTCAGCACCTGGGTGCTGGGGCCACCGGAGAGGCCGGAGCCCGGACCGGTGTAGTCGTTGGCGAGCACCACCTTGACGGATCCGGCCGGCAGCGCCGGGTCGGCGACGACGGGCAACCCGCCCAGTTCCTTGCCGACCTGCTGCGCGCCCAGGTCGTCGGTCTTGGCGGCGCGCACCTGGCTGCCCTTCACGTGGCCGCCGTCGTTGTTGCCGACGGTTCCGGCGCCGAATCCCTTGGCGCTCAACACATCCGACACCGCCGCGGCCAGCCCGTTGATGTCGGTGTCGTTGACCACGTCGACGGTGGTCTTGGCCGGCGTGTAGGCCAGTTCCTCGGTCTTGCCCTGCGCCTGGTCTTGCAGCAGGCTGCCCACCCAGTCGGCGACCTGGTGCGGGTCCACCCGGACCACGCTCTGCATGCCGTCGTCGCTCCAGCCGGCCCCGTCGAGCACCGGGATGGTCGCGAACGCGACCTTACCGCCGGCCAGCTTTTGCAACTGCTGCAGGAAATCCATCACGTCCCATCCCGAGGAGATCACCATCGAGCGCTGGACGGCCGCCTCTAACCGGCCCAGCGTGGAAGGACTGGACAGCGTCTTGCCCGAGATGACCCGGTGGGCCAACGAGGCCATCACCGCTTGCTGGCGCACCACCCGGTCCAGGTCGCCGCGCGGCAGGTCGTGGCGCTGGCGGACGAAGCTGAGCGCCTGCGGGCCGTCGAGCTTTTGGCGGCCGGCCGGGAAGTCGGCGCCCGAAAGCGGTTCGTACACCGGCTCTTTGAGGCAGACCTCGACGCCGCCTAGCGCGTCGGTGATCAGCGCGAAGCCCAGCAGCCCGATCTCGGCGTAGTGGTCGACGGTCACCCCGGTCAGGTCGGCGACGGTCTTGATGAGGGCCTCGCGGCCGGCCTCGGTGCCGGCCGCCTCGGCCTCGGCGGCCGACGCGCCGGCCTTGACCAGGCTGGCCCGCTTCGCCTCCCGGGTCTGGCCGTAGACGCCGTTGATCTTCGTCTTGCCCAGGCCCGGGGCCGCGACGTAGGAGTCCCGCGGGATCGAGATCGCGGTCGCCGACCTTCCGTTGTTCGGTATCCGGACCAGGATGATCGTGTCGGTGTTGGTGGCCTCTTCGTCGCCGGCCCGCAGCGTCGCCAGCTCCTCGGCCGACAGCGGGTTGCCGTGCGCGTCCGTGCGGCTGTCCAGGCCGACGAGCAGGATGTCGATCGCGCCGTCGTCGCCGCCCTTGCCCAGCGACGGGGCGGACATGTGGAAGATGCCGTCCTCGAAGGCCCGGACGTTGCTCCAGGCGATTCCGGTGCCGAAAACGACCGCGACGGCCAGCACAGTGGCAACCACACGAACCACACGTTGCACAGGCATCACAACAGATTACTTGTGACACAGCCGTTTCGCGGGTAGCTGAAAGCGGCGTGCCTGGGCCATGCCAGACTCGACACATGTCGGAAAGGCTTGTGATCAGCGGCGGGGGCGGGCAATTGGGCACTTCTCTGACGGCGCTGGCCGCCGACAGAGGTCGCGACGTGCTGGCGTTCACGTCGTCGCAGTGGGACATCACCGACCCCGCCGCGGCGGAACGGATCATCCGGGCCGGCGACGTGGTGGTCAACTGCGCGGCGTACACCAACGTCGACGGCGCGGAGAGCGACGAGGCCGCGGCCTACGCCGTCAACGCGACCGGCCCGGGGCACCTGGCGCGGGCCTGCGCGAAGGTCGGCGCCCGGCTGATCCACGTCTCCACCGACTACATGTTCACCGGCCCTCCCCCCGAGGACGGCCCGCACCCGTACGAGCCCAGCGACAAGACCGACGCGCGCGGCGTGTACGCCCTCTCCAAGCTGGCCGGCGAGGAGGAGGTGCTGGCCGCGCTGCCGGAGGCGGTCGTGGTCAGGACCGCCTGGCTCTACACCGGCGGAACCGGCAAGGACTTCGTCGCCGTCATGCGCCGCCTGGCCGCCGGGGACGGCCCGGTGGACGTCGTCGACGACCAGGTCGGGTCGCCGACGTACGTCGCCGATTTGGCCGTCGCGCTGCTGCAGGTCGCCGACGAGCGGGTGCCCGGGCCCATCCTGCACGCCGCCAACGAGGGTGCGGTGTCGCGCTTCGAGCAGGCCCGCGCGGTGTTCAGTGAATGCGGCGCCGACCCGGACCGGGTGCGACCCGTCAAGACCGACGACTTCCCGCGCCCGGCGCCGCGCCCGAGCTATTCCGCGCTGGGCAGCCGCGAGTCCGCGGCGGCGGGCCTGACACCGTTAAGGCCCTGGCGCCCTGCGCTTGTCGCGGCGCTGGCCGCGTCCGCCGGTGATCGAGCGTTACCCTCGACGCGTGACTGACGTCCTGCCGGTCGTGACGGTGACCTACTCACCGGGCCCCCACCTCGAGAGGTTTTTGGCCTCCCTGTCGATCGCCACCGAGCGCCCCGTCAGCGTGCTGCTGGCCGACAACGGCTCCACCGACGGGGCCCCGCAGGAGGCCGTCGAGCGCTACCCCAACGTCCGGCTCATCGACACCGGCGCCAACCTCGGATACGGGACCGCGGTGAATCACGCGGTCGCGCGGCTGGATGACGACGAGAACGGGGACTGGTTGATCGTGGCCAACCCCGACGTGCAGTGGGGCCCGGGCAGCATCGACGCCCTGCTGGACGCCGCCACCCGCTGGCCGCACGCCGGCGCGCTGGGGCCGCTCATCCGCGACCCCGACGGTTCGGTGTATCCGTCGGCGCGGCATCTGCCCAGCCTGATCCGCGGGAGCATGCACGCGGTGGTCGGCCCGTTCTGGAAGCGCAACCCGTGGACGGCGGCCTATCGCCAGGAACGGCTGGAGCCCAGCGAGCGGGCGGTGGGCTGGCTCTCGGGATCCTGCCTGCTGGTGCGGCGGTCGGCCTTCGACCAGGTCGGCGGGTTCGACGAGCGCTACTTCATGTACATGGAGGACGTCGACCTCGGTGACCGGCTGGGCAAGGCCGGCTGGCTGAACGTCTACGTGCCGACGGCCGAAGTGCTGCACGACAAGGGCCACTCCACCGGCCACGACCCGGGACTCCACCTGGCCGCTCATCACAAAAGCACCTACATGTTCCTCGCCGACCGGCATCCTGGATGGTGGCGGGCGCCGCTGCGCTGGACGCTGCGGGTTTCGCTGGTGGTGCGTTCGCGGCTGATGGTGCGCAGTGCGCGGCGCCTGAGTAGACGGAACGTGGCGGAAGGGCGGCGCTGAAATGGGAACATCTCAGGTCGATGCGGTGGTGCTGGTCGGCGGCAAGGGCACCCGGCTGCGGCCGCTGACGCTGTCGGCGCCCAAGCCCATGCTGCCCACCGCGGGGCTGCCGTTTCTGAACCACCTGCTGTCGCGGATCGCCGCGGCCGGCATCGAGCACGTCATCCTGAGCACGTCGTATCAGGCCCAGGTCTTCGAGGCGGAGTTCGGCGACGGCTCCAAGCTGGGCCTGCAGCTCGAATACGTGACCGAGGAGCAGCCGCTGGGAACGGGCGGCGGCATCGGCAACGTCGCCGACCACCTGCGCAACGACACCGTGATGGTGTTCAACGGCGACGTGCTGTCCGGCGCCGACCTGGGCCAGCTGCTGGACTTCCACCGGACCAACGAGGCCGACGTCACGCTGCACCTGGTGCGGGTGGGCGACCCGCGGGCGTTCGGCTGCGTGACCACCGACGAGCACAACCGCGTCGTCGCCTTCCTGGAAAAGACGCAGGACCCGCCGACCGACCAGATCAACGCCGGAACGTATGTCTTCAAGCGCGCCATCATCGACCGGATCCCGCGTGGCCGCGAGGCTTCGGTCGAACGCGAGGTGTTCCCGGCCCTGCTGTCCGACGCGGGAGTCAAGGTCTGCGGCTACGTCGACGCCACCTATTGGCGGGACATGGGCACCCCGGAAGACTTCGTGCGCGGCTCGGCCGACCTGGTCCGCGGGATCGCGCCGTCGCCGGCCCTGCGCGGCCACCGCGGCGAGCAGCTGGTGCACGACGGCGCGGCGGTGTCCCCGGGTGCGGTGCTGATCGGCGGCACGGTCGTCGGGCGCGGCGCCGAGATCGGCCCCGGCGTCCGGCTGGACGGCGCGGTGATCTTCGACGGGGTCAAGGTGGAGGCGGGCAGCGTGATCGAGCGCTCGATCCTGGGCTTCGGCGTCCGCATCGGCCCGCGTGCGCTGATCCGCGACGGGGTGATCGGCGACGGCGCCGACATCGGCGCGCGCTGTGAGTTGCTGCGCGGCGCGCGGGTGTGGCCGGGGATCTCCATTCCCGACGGCGGGATCCGCTACTCGTCCGACGTGTGACACGGACTCACGTATGACGCGGCGATCCCTGCAAATGAGCAGCGAAGAAGAGCTCGATTCGTTTCCACGCGTCTTTCGCCGAGGTCGGTTCGGGACCGATGCCGGCGACCCGAAAGAGCGGTCGCAGGGTCCGGGGGCCGGCTTCGGCGTCGTTGAGGAATGCGTGGCTGGCATTCGGATACTCCGCGACGTCGCGAAGGATTCCCGCGTTGGCGAGCGCCGCGTCCAGGCGGCGCGCGGCACCGCGAAGTGATGGGTCGCGTCCTCCGTAGCTGGCCACGATCGGGCATGCGCTGGCCACGGCGGCATCAAGGTTGCGCGGGAGCTGGCCGTAATTGACCGCGGCCGCGGAATACCCGTCGGAGGCAGTCAGCAGCGCGAAGCCGCCTCCGATGCAAAAGCCGACGGTGCCGATCTTCGCGGTGCAGTCAGGGGAGTCGATCAGGTATTGGCGGCCGGCCGCGATGTCGGCGAACACGCGGCCGTGCCCCCGGAGCATGGCGGTCATGGTGGCGACCAGGCAACGTGCGGTGCCGCCCGCACTGAACAAGTCGACGGCCAGGGTGAGATAGCCGAAACTGGCGAGCTTGTCGGCGTGGCGGCGCATGACGTCGTCGAGGCCGAAGATTTCGTGAATCATCACGACACCGGGCCACGGACCCGGCCCGGACGGGGTCGACAGGTAGCCATGCAAGGGTGTGGACCCGTTGCGAGCGCTGGCCAGGTCGCTGAGGTCGATGTCGGTCATGGTGGGGACTCCCGGGGTCAGGTTGCCAGCGGTTGGTTGAGATTGGTGGCGACGCCGAGCAGGCCGACACCGCTGCGTAGGGCATCGGCTGATATGTCGGTCACCAGGTGGTGCATGACGATCAGGCCGTGCATGAGCGAAAACACCGTCGCGGCAACGGCTCTGGTGTCTGAGTCGGCCGGGATGTGTCCGTCGTCGCGCCAGCGGGCTGCCAGTTGGGCGATGTGGTCCAGGGTGTCGAGATACAGCCTGCGGGTCCGTTTGTGCAGGGCCGGGTCGCGCAGTGCTTCCGCCCAAGTCTGCAAGGCGATGCGGGTCAGGTCGTAGTCCTGATTGTCTGTGCGGCTGTGAAGTTCGGCCACCAAGTGGGTCAGCGTTTCGGCAGGAGTGGAGCGGGGGTCGCGGTCGAGGAGCGTGAGGAAGATGCCGCGCACCCTGCTCACGCCTTCCTCGGCGCTGGCGTGGATGAGCTCTTCTTTGCTTCGGAAATACCGGTAGACCGCGCTGGATGACATCCCGGTCTCCGCGACCACCTGGTCCATGGAGGTGGCGTGGAACCCATCGCGCGAAAAGCACCTCCACGCGCTAGTGAGGATGTGCTGGCGGCGTTGGGCGCGAGTCTGCTCTGTGAGGCGGGGCACGCAACCGATCATAAACGGAAACGATCGGTTGCGCTATATCGAAGTTGAGGCTATTTTTGATACTAAAAAGAAACGTTCGTGGTTGTTATAACTGCTCAGGAGAGTCACGTGCCCACATCCGGGACGGGCGCAGACCGTACCCACGCGACCTTCGGCCGCTACGCCGAAACCCCATACGACCAGATGACGCCCGAGCAGCAGCAGGGCTATCGGGTACTCGCGAAGGCCGAGGGGGGCGAGCTACAAGGGCCGGCGAAGATCTGGGTGGACAACTCGAAGCTCGCGAAGGCTGTGGCGCCTCTGGCCGAGCATTTCCATCCACCGAATCATTCGCTCACGCAACGCGAGCGCGAGATCGCCGTCTGCGTCATGCTCGGCATGTGGCACGCGCCGTTTCCGATCACGGCGCACAACCGAGTCGCGATCAATCTGGCCATCTCGCCCGGGGTTGTCGATGCCTTGCTGTGTGGCCGGCCGACGTTTCTGGACGATCAGCGGGAGCAGACCGTCTATGAGCTAGCGGCGGCCCTCGCCGGTGGCCGCTACATCCCCGAGAGCCTGTACGAGCGCGCGGTCGAGGTTCTCGGCCATGATCGCATCACTGACATCACCGTCCTCATGGGTATGTACACAGCAGTCTCGTTCACGCTGAAGTTCTACGACGTCCCCGCCGACGCACCGGGGATCAAGCGCTGAAATGCCAAGGATTGCAACAGGTATGAAAGGAATTACCGCCGTGAGCGCTCCTGTCAACCGATTCGTCATCGGCCCCAGCGCCGACGGCCGTTCGGCGGTCCTGCAGCAAGGACTGACCAACGTGCAAGCCCGCGACGGATTCTTCTGGCGGGCCACACTGTGGGCGACCCAGGAAACCCCTGCCGACAACACAATTGACGGCGACCGGTCACAGACTCCCGGATTGGACGCACAACGCGAACCCTTCCCGAACGGATTCATCTGCCGAGCGCTGGAAATCTGGCCCGATGACCCCGACGTCGACGAGCGTCGCCGCCAGTTCACCGAGCTGAACAAACAAGTGCGCCAAAAGCACCTTCCCACTGCGGCCGAGCTGGACCGTCACCCCACCATGCACCGCACCGACACCCTGGACTGCCTCACCTGCGTGCGCGGCGAAATCTACCTCGTCACGGACACCGACGAGGTACTTATGCGGCCGGGCGACACCGCGATCATCCGCGGGGTCAACCACGCCTGGAGCAACCGGTCAACCGAACCGTGCCTCCTCGTCGGCACGATGACAGACGCCGTCCCGGCATAACCGTTGGCCGGCAATCGCACCCACGCATAAGGAAACTCATGAAGGCGCCGCGAAAATTGCGCATCGGTCGTGTGCGCAAGATGCTGGCTCTATCGGCGGTGTGGCTGAGCGGCACCGTAATCGTTGCCGCAAGCCCGGCTCACGCGCAGGGGCCCGACGATTTCCTTCGAGATCTCAACGGCATCGGCATCGGCAACCCAAGCGACAGCCACAATTTCGACCTGGTCGGGTTCGGCAACGCGATCTGTTGGCGGCTCTACAGCGGCGAAGCCCCCGCCGAGTTAATTCAGCATTTGGTCACCGAATCGCGCTCAGGCGGCCAAGCGGGGCTCACACCTCAACAGGCCCGGGCCGCTCTCGGCTTCGCCGTCTCCGACCTCTGTCCCGATGCCGCCCATCCGGGCGAGACACATTGATGGGGGTCCGACGTCTGAGCCCTCGCCCGTCCCGAGCGTGCGGCTCGCTTCAGACTCGCCGCGTGGCGCGGGCGACGAGGTACGCCAGCGCGTGATCCGTGCCGTCCGGCAGGGCGTCGGCGGGTCACCACCGCAGGTCGTCGGACTCGTCGCTGATGGCGATCCGGGCGCGGTGATCGGCGACGGCGCCGACATCGCCGCGCGGTGCGAGCAGTTGCGGGCGTCCGGGTGTGGCCCGGTGTGTCGATTCCCGACGGCGGGATCCGCTACTCCTCCGACGCGTAGGACCTCGGCGAACGGCGGCCCGCTAGGAGCCGTTGCCGCCCTGCCCGCCGTTGGCGGTACCGCTACCGCCGGTAAATGGTGTGACGAAGGCGGCACCGCCGCCGCCACCACCACCCAACCTGCTGCCGAGGCCCGTGCCGAAGCCGAAGCCGCCGCCCGCGGCGCCCGGGCCGCTGGCGTCGCCGCTGGAGCCGTTGCCGTCGTTGGGGCTGCCGAGGCCGCCGACCGGCGAGCCCCCGCTGAAGCCCGAAACGACGTTGCCGCCGGCGCCCCCGGCGCCGCCGGTGCCGCCAGCTCCGCCGAAACCGCCGCCACCACCACCGCCGCCGGCCGCGCTGATAGCACCGGTGCCGGCACCGGTGCCGGCACCGCCGAGGCCGCCGCCGGCCGCGGGGAAAATACCGCTGCCGGCACCGGCGGCTCCGTTGCCACCGGTTGCGCTGAAAACCCCCTGGACGACAACCGCACCGCCACCGCCGGCGCCGCCATAATTGCCGGTCGCGAAGGGGTTGCCGGCGCCGCCGCCACCACCAACGCCACCGAAGGCCGTGACGTTGTTAACTTGGCTGAAGGTCTGGGTGCTGACCACGGCCTGGCCACCGGCGCCGCCGTTGCCGCCAGCTCCGCCGAAACCGCCGCCGCTGCTGTTGCCGCCGAGGCCGCCGCCGCCACCGCCGCCGCCGGCGGCGGCCCCAGCGGCATTGGGGTTGGTGGGGTTGACGGTTGCGTTGCCGCCGTGGCCGCCGTTGCCGCCGGTGCCGCCGGTGGGGCCGATGCCACCGGTGCCGCCGTTGCCGCCGTTGCCGGCGGCCAAGTTTGCGTTGTTGTCACCGCGGCTGGTGTTGACGGTGCCGCCGTTGCCGCCGTCGCCGCCGTGCCCACCGGTGCCGGCGATGCTGATGCCGCCGTCACCGCCGTTGCCGCCGCTGCCGGAGCCGTCGGTGTCGCTGCCGTCGCCGCCGTCACCGCCGGTGCCGCCGGCCCCGCCGGTGAGGCCGTTGCCGCCGTTGCCGCCGTTGCCGCCATGCCCGCCGGCGCCGGTGGGGGCGGCGGTGCCCCCTACACCGCCGCCCCCACCGGCGCCGGCGGTGAGGCCGTCGCCGCCTGCGCCGCCGTTGCCGCCGTTGCCGGCGGCGGTAACGCCGTTGTCGTTGGCACCTGCACCGCCCAGCCCGCCCTGACCGCCGTTGCCGGCGACGCCGTTGCTGCCGTCGGCATGGCCGAACAGGCCGATGCCTTGACCGCCGGACCCGCCGGCCCCGCCGTTGCCGCCCGTACCGCCGTTGGTGCCGTTCAGGGCGCCGGCGACACCGGCGTCACCGGCACCACGGGCTCTGCAATCGCGGCCACCAACGGCGGCATCGGCGGCAGCGGCGGGGCAGGCGGCGCTGGCGGCAACGGCGGGATCTTCTCCGGCACCGGCGGTGCAGGTGGAGCAG
This sequence comes from Mycobacterium sp. E2327, assembly GCF_001672675.1. Classification (NCBI taxonomy): domain Bacteria; kingdom Bacillati; phylum Actinomycetota; class Actinomycetes; order Mycobacteriales; family Mycobacteriaceae; genus Mycobacterium; species Mycobacterium sp. E2327. Next base: position 109 of record NZ_LZKE01000229.1, on the reverse strand, counting down.
GCGGAACCGGCGGAGTCGGCGGGACCGGCGGGGCCGGTGTCGCCGGCGCCCTGAACGGCACCAACGGCGGTACGGGCGGCAACGGCGGGGCCGGCGGGTCCGGCGGTCA
>NZ_LZKE01000228.1:0-39013 GCF_001672675.1 Mycobacterium sp. E2327 | reverse complement strand
TCGCCGACGGAAAACCAGCCCCAGCCGCGGCCGAAGCGTTCGTTGATCAGCCGGGCGTGACCGACGCCGGTCACCGCACCGAGCCGGACCACCATCTCCTGGTTGACGATGAGCACCGGGATGAGCAGCAGCAGCACCCACAACAAGGAGTAGCCGTAGTTCTGGCCGGCCTGGGTGTAAGTCGCGACCCCGCCGGCGTCGTTGTCGCCGACCATCACGATGATCCCGGGGCCGACGATCGCCAGCAGCGTCAGCAGCCGGGTCTTCCACGTCCGCGGGTGGTCGGTCTCGCCGAGTTTGATGCGCCCGAACGCACCCTCGATGTCGCCCAGGTGTGCGGTGTCGAGCACCGCGCTGAGCCCGGGTTTGGTCTCGTCCGCGTTCGACGTCACGGTGCCTGGCCTCCAGGGGCGTGGCTGTCGGTCGGTTCGGTGATTTCACGCACCGGACGGGGGGCGGGCTCGCGTCGGCGCCAGTCCTCCGGGATGGTCGCTTCCAGGACGTCGTCGACGGTCACCACGCCGAGCACGCGGTCCTCCTCGTCGACGACGGGAATCGAGTAGAGGTTGAAGTCGGCCATCAACAGCGCGATGTCGGTCAGGTCGGCGTCGGCGCTGACGCACACTGGGTCCGAATCCATCAGCGCGCCAACGCTTTCAACGGGATCCGCCTGCAACAGGGTGATCACCGACACCACACCGACCAGCCGTTCGCCCTCATCGAGGACGTGCACCTTGATCAATGCCTCCGGCTGGACGGTGCGCGCGGCCGCGATCATGGCCAGCGCCGTGCCGGCGGTGGCGGTGGCGGCGCACGAGACGAAGTCGACGTTCATCAATCCGCCGGCGCTTTCGGGGTTGAACCCCATCAGGGTGATCACCTTGGTGCGCTGTGGGGCGGGCATCAGCTCCAGCACGCGCCGACGCCGCGACTGGCGCAGGTCGGCGATCGCGTCGGCGGCGTCGTCGGCGCGCATCCGGCCCAGCAGCGCGGCGACCTCGTCGTCGGGCATGCCGTCGAGAAGCCGGCTGGCCTTGTCGGGGTCCAGCTCCTCGAAGACGTCGGCTTCCAATTCCGGGTCGCTGCGCACCCGGTCGAGGATTTCGCCGCCTTCGGTCTTGTCGGCCTCCTCGAGCAGGTCGGCGATCTCGGCGGCCTTGAACTCGCCGAACCGGTCCGACAGGCGCCGGACCGCGTCGGAGCCGCCGTGGCCGATCAGCGGTTCGAATGCCTTCCAATCGCGTGCCGCATGCCCGCCGGAATGCTTGATCAGGCCGAACAACGTCGGCGGCCGGCGGGTGTCCAGCCGCGCAACCACCCACCCGTCGCCGGTGTCCTCGAGTTCGACGTCGTACGCGCGCACCAAGTCCGCGGCGGCCACATCGATCAACCGATGGCCCAACACGTCGGCGCGCAACAGCACCTCACCGTCGCGGCGCTCGAAGCCGCGGAGGTCAACTTTGTTCTTGGTCAGGACGATTCGCTTCGGGGCGAACGCTTCGATGGATTTGGTGCCGATGAATACCCGACGGCCGCCAACCCCCGCCACAATCCCGGTCACCGCCGGATAGTCGTCGGCGCCCCGCAGGCGCACGATCACGTCCTCGACGCGGCCCACGGCCTCACCGGCGCGGGCCACCACCGGCGCGCGCAGCAGTTCGGAGAGGTGGATCACCGGCAGCCCCCCGCGGGGCTTCGCCGTCTCTGATGTGCTCACTTGTCCTCCTCAACGCTGTGCGACAGTCGCCCGCAGGATGCCATCTGCGGGTACGGCTTACAACCAGGTTCGGTGATGGCGCAAGTATCATGTCTCGACGGGTTCGGCCGCCAGAGCGTACGCCGCAGCCGCGGGTGATAGCTACACCCAACAGGTGAACGGCGGGTTGCGATCGGGGAATGCGACCTACCCGAGCTTTCTAAAACGCTTGAGCGAGTGGGCTATTGCTTGTCGACCTTGCCGGCGATCTGGTTGGCGACGGTGACGGCCAGGTCCCCGGGGTCCTTGCGGCAGGCGTCGACGTCGATCACGACGTTGTTGCGCACCGTCAGCGCCCGCTGGCAGCTCTGGGACAGCGTGGTGCCGTTCTTGGTCGCCGACACGTTCGTGGTGGTGCTCAACACCCCGTTGGCGTTGGAGACCGCTCCCACCTTCCATTGGATCTCAGGCGAGTCCGCGTCGGCGGGAATCGTGCCCTGGCGGTTGGCGCAGTCGGGCCAGCGCTGGGTGGAGTTGGTGAAGAAGGCGCTCGCCTCCTTGGCGGAGGGGAACAACACCACCACCTCGGTCACCTCGGGATCGGGATCGTTCGAATTCGGCGGAAGCGGCGTGGTGCCGCGTTCCCGGTGAACCGCCGTGTTCCCGCTGCCGGCATAGACGGGGGCCTCGCCCGGATGCTGAATGTAAAGGCATTCGGCCGGAAACTTGTACCCCTGCGGGTAGTTCGTCGTGCTGTCGTCCGGCAGCGTGTCGAACTTGTCGCCGACGGTGGTTCCGGTTCCGCCCACCGCGCTGTCGATCTCGGCCGGAGTCAACATCAGATTCGGCAGCGCGGCCTGGGCCAGCGGCGGCTTCGACGGGGTGGTGGTCGTCGTCGACGACGAGGCGGTGCCGCCCCCGTCGCCGCTGCTGCAGGCCGCGGCCAGTATCCCGATGGCGGCAACGGCGACCGCGGCGGATTGCTTGCGCATGGTTTGGTGCCCTTCGTGCTTGAGTGAGTTCCTCGAGCGTTCCGCGCACCCCCACGCGTCGGCCATTCAGAGGTGGTTTGCGGGTGGAGCATACGACAGCGCTTTTGCTGGCACACTGGGGTGTGCCCGAAATCGCGTTCAACTCTGTCTCGCCGATCGTGCCCGTCCGCGATCTGGACGTCGCGCTCGAGCGTTATCGCCAACTCGGCTTCGACGCGCGCGCCTACCAGGGCCCGGCGCGCTACGGGTTCGTCGACCGCGGCTCCGTCTCCATCCACCTCACCGAATGGGACGAGCACGACCCGCTGAGCACCGCCGCCAGCGTGTACCTCTACGTCAGCGACGCCGATGCCCTCTACGCGGAGTGGGCGGCGCTGGAAAATCTGGCCGGTCGGCTGATCGAACCGCAGGAAACGGACTACGGTTTAAGGGAATTCGCCTATGTCGATCCCGACGGCACCCTACACCGGATCGGTTCGCCGACCATTTGATTCCGTCGCCTGGCTGCGTGCCAGCGCCACCGTCGCGGCGATCATCACCGCGACCGACACGCCAAGGGCGACCATGCCGACCTTGTCGGTGCGAAGCGTCTCACCCAGCACCGTCACGCCGAGCACCGAGCCGACGATGGGCTCGGCGATGGTCACCGCCGGTAGCGACGCGGTGAGCGAGCCGGCCCGAAACGCCGACTGCTCCCAGGCCGTCGCCGCGAGGCCCAACACCGCCCAGATGTACAGCTCGGGTGCGCGCAGCAGCGCCGGAACGCCGTTGCCGAGCTGGTCCACAACTCCCTTCGTCAGGACCGTGAAGACGCCCCACAGCGATCCCGACATCAGCCCCAGCAGCAGCGCGCTGACCCAACCCGAAAACATCTGGGCGCCAATCACACACAGGAACAAGCACGGGCCCAGGACCAAGCCCACGACGATCCACGTCCGAACCGACCCGCGCGGCACCCCGGCCTGCGGGTTGCCGACGGTAACCACGACCGTGACCGCGGCGGCCAGCAGCACGGCCCAAACCCCTTGCCACCGAGTGATTCTGCGATGGTTGGCCGCGGCACTGATGACCAATGCGAACAGCAGGGAGGTCACCGACAGCGCCTGCACCAGCACCACGGACCCCAAGCCCAGCGCCGCGGCCTGCAATCCGAACCCGGCGGCGGCCACCAGGCTGCCCGTCCACCACCGGCGGTCGCGCAGCAGCCGGCGAAACAGCGCGAGGGTGCCGACCGGCTTGTCGGTGACCTGTTGGGCGGATCGCTGCTCGAGGACATCGCCGATGCCGATCATGAACGCGGCGGCGATCGCGAGCAGCGCCGCGATGCCCGTCCTGCCCACGAGGACCTCCCGTGCAATCCGCCAATCTTGGCCGAGAGTGTACGGTCAATGCCCCGTGTACCAGATCTAGCTGTTGCGCCTGATCTTAAGAGCGGTGGTGATCATCGGGATCTGCAGCGGCAGCCGGGCCAGCGCGGCGATCCGCATCGGCCATGGCTTGCCCCACCACAAGCGGCACATGTTGACGTTCGCCGGGAACACGCAGACGAACAGCAACGCGGCAGCAAGGGCGGCCAGCCGCCGGGTGCGCCGCGGCACCAGCAGCGCTCCCACGGCAATCTCGGCGACTCCGGAAGCGTAGGTATAGAACCGGGCGTCGCCGGGGAGTTCGGCGGGCACGATGTCGTCGAAGGGTTTGGGCGCCAGGAAGTGGACGGTGCCGACGCCCACCAACATCGCCGCAACCCGATATGCGGTCGTCCGGGTCGTATCAGGTTCCACGAGGGGTGTGGTGGTCATTGCGGGAGCCTAACGCCAGGGCGGACCACTGCGGAATCCTCAGCTGCGGCGTTACGCTTGACGCGGTTCGTGTAAACTTATCCCATTACTATTGCTCCTACAGTATTTGATACGATTCGCGGCGTCTGTCCGCCCACCGCAACGAGGTTGAAAACATGGCCACACCCGTGATCGTCGGAGCCACCCGGACGGCGATCGGCCGCTCCTTCAAGGGCGCGCTCGTCAACACGCCGCCCGAGACGCTGATCACCACGGTGCTTCCCGAGGTGGTGCGCAGGTCGGGCATCGACCCCTCCGCCATCGACGACATCATCTTCGCCGAATCCCACTACGGCGGTGGGGATTTGGCACGCTACGCGGCCGCCGCGACCGGCATGGAGGACATTCCCGGCCAGGCGGTGAACCGGCACTGCGCGGGCAGCCTCACCGCGATCGGCAACGCCGCCGCCCAGATCGGCTCCGGCATGGAGCGTGCGCTGATCGCCGGCGGAGTGCAGTCACTGTCCATGACGCCGCTGATGAACCAGCGCATTCCCGGCCCCGAGCTGAAGTTCGAGGAGCGCTGGCTGCCTCCGACGCACGTCGAGACCCCGGACGCGCCCACCAAGGACATGTCGATCACCGTCGGGTGGAACACCGCGCAGACCGTCGGCATCACCCGCGAGGAGATGGACGCCTGGGCGGCTCGGTCACACGAGCGCGCCATCGCGGCCATGGACGCCGGCAAGTTCCTCGACGAGATCGTCCCGCTGAAGATCACCCAGGCCGACGGCTCGGTGACCGAGTTCTCGGTCGACGAGCATCCCCGGCGCGACACCACCATCGAGAAGCTCGCCGCCCTCAAGGTGCTGCACCCCGAGATCGAAGGATTTTCGATCACGGCGGGCAACAGCAGCGGCACCAACGACGCCGCCGCGGCGGTCGCGCTCGTCGACCGGGACTACGCGCTCGCCGAGAAGCTGAACGTGATGGGCACCGTCCGGGCGTGGGCCGCCGTGGGCGTGCCGCCCCGGGACTGCGGCCTGGGTGCGGTCAAGGTGATCGGAAAGGTGTTGCAGCGCGCCGGGTTGTCGGTCGACGACGTGGCCCTGTGGGAGATCAACGAGGCGTTCGCCTCCGTGCCGATCGCCGCGTGCCGCGAGTACGGCATCGATGAGGAGAAGGTCAACTTCTCCGGCAGCGGGTGCAGCCTCGGCCACCCCATCGCGGCCTCGGGCGCGCGCATGGTCACCACGCTGGTCTACGAGCTGGCCCGGCGCGGCGGCGGCATCGGTGTCGCGGCGATGTGCGCGGGCGGCGGTCAGGGCGGCGCGGTCGTCATCGAGGTCTGACCGACTAGTTGCAGAACGTGTAGCCGATGAACTGCGCGTCGCGGGTGTTGGCGACCGAGTAATTGACGTAGTGCACCGCCGGCATCCCGTTGTACTGGGTGTTGGTTTTCTGCGCGGTGAGCGGTGGGACCGCCTTGGGGAAGGCCAAGATCAGATCGGCAAAGATCTTCAGCCCCGACTGGCAGACCGCATCGGGTCGGGGCGGCTGGGCGTTCCACGCGTGCACAACGACGGGGTCGGTGAGCTGATATCCCGCGGCGCAATTGGGGTCACAAATCTTGAAGACCGCGGTGCCGGTCCCGTCGGCGCCCTGCGGTCCCCACGAGCTCCACGACATGTCTTGCAGCGCAACGGCAACGCTGGCGCATCCCAAAATGCTGAGCTTCTTCGGACGCTCGACCGGCGGGACCGACGGGTTGTAACAGCCCGGGATGGCGAAGCTGCTCGGTGGCGACGGCTGGGTGGTGGCCTGGCCCGGAGTGCTCCGGTTGCCAGCTAGAAGCTTCACGCTGACGAAGGCGAGTAGACCGACCAGCAGCACAGCCAGGATGACGCCCACGACCCCCAGGCGTCCCCCCGGAAACCGCAGCCGACTCGATGACGAGACGTTGCCGCTCACGCTTACCAGGTTATGGCAGAAACGGCCGACCCGGGTGGCGCTGCCGCAAGAATCGTCGCGGGGTAAATTTGGTCAACGCTACCAACTTATTGAGGATTACCGAATGGATGATCATGCTCTGGCCGCGCGGCTGGCCGCGGAGGCGGGACGGCTGCTGCTCGGGGTGCGCGAGCAATTCGCCGAGGCCGACGCCGGCGAGCGAAAAGCGGCGGGGGACAAGCGGTCCCACGACTTCCTGATGGAGGAGCTCGCCCGCGAGCGGCCCGACGACGCGGTGCTGTCCGAGGAAGGCGCCGACGACCCGGTGCGGTTGCGTTCGCAGCGGGTCTGGATCGTCGACCCGCTGGACGGGACGCGGGAATTCTCCGAGCTCGGGCGCGACGACTGGGCGGTGCACGTGGCGCTCTGGCAAGACGGTGAGCTCGCCGCCGGCGCGGTGGCGCTGCCGGCGCAGGGGGTCACGCTGGCGACGCCGCTCGTCGCCGCGCCCCCGGCCCCACCGGACCAGCCGCGCATCGTGGTCTCGCGCACGCGGCCGCCCGCCCTGGCCCTGGCCGTCCGTGACGCGCTGGACGGCGTGCTCGTCGAAATGGGTTCTGCCGGGGCGAAAGTGGCGTCAATCGTCCAGGGTCTGTCGGATGTGTACGTGCACGCGGGCGGCCAGTTCGAATGGGACTCGGCGGCCCCGGTCGCGGTCGCCCGCGCCGCCGGGCTGCATACCTCCCGTATCGACGGGTCGGCCCTGGCTTACAACCAACCGGACCCCAAGCTGCCCGACCTGGTGGTCTGCCGGCCGGAACTGGCCGCGACGGTGCTGGCCTCGATACCCACGGACGCCGAGTAGTCGAGGCGCCAACCTCAATAGGTCAGCCGGCGCCGACGGCCGTTGGCCTCGTTGGTCCATTCCTTTTCGATCCGCCCGACCTCCAGTGAGAGCAGTGCGAGAGTCGGGTTGTCGCAATGCACTTCGTGGGCAGTGCGCAGTGCCGCCGCATCGCCGGTGGTCGGCAGGTACGGCCGCAGGCCCTCGAACCATTCGTCGCCGACGACATTGGGCGGATCACCGGCTTGCGGGCCGCAAGCCCATTGCTGGTAGGCGTCCCGCGCGTTCGCCAAGCCGCTTCGCCAGCGTTGGATGGCGTCGCAGCGCTGGGCGTGGATGTGCATCTTCATCTGATGCTTGTTGTTGGTGCTCGAAACCATCCCCGGGAGCAAGTTATCGGCGGCGGACCTCGCGACGCCCGCGATGCCCATGGCCGACGCACCCACGACCGTGCCCATCAGGCCCATCGTTACCATGTCCATCCGCTGATCGTCGCACCCCGGGCGGCGACGACCAAGGACTAGCGCATTCACCGTGCTCCGGTGCGTCCCGCGGCCGGCAGGGTGCTCATGCGCGGCGTCACGCGACTGATGAGCAGCAGCTGGTGTCCCGAGTTCGCTTCGGTTCGCCCCACACCCACGCGTTGACTGCGCCTTTTCAGTGCAGCGCCTGCTGCCAGGACAGCACGCGTCGGGCCAGTTCGGGCCCGGCGTCTTCCTGGATGAAGTGGCTGGCCTTGATGCGGGCGTGCGGCTGGCCGGCCGCGCCCGGGATGTGCTTGATCAACGGGCGGTCCGCTTGTCCGAGGATGGGATCCCTGTTGCCGAAGATGGCCAGGCAGGGTTTGTCCCACTGGCCCAGGGTCTTCCACGCCGCCCGGTTCGCCGGGATCGCCGGGTCATACGGTGACGTCGGCACCAGCTGAGGGAACGCCCGGGCACCGGCCTGATAAGTCTTGTCCGGGTAGGGGGCGTCGTAGCCCGCCCGCACCTTCGGGGGCACCCGGCGGACGGTGCCGAAGGCGACGATGAGACCGGCGGGCAGCACCGGGGAGTAGCGGGCGAACGCCCGCCACAGGCGAAAGGCCGGGGGCGTCGGGCGCTCGGCGGTGGGCAGGAAACCGTTCGCGACCACCAGCCGCGCGATCCGATCACCCTGCTCGGCGGCGATGCGCAGGCCGATCAACGATCCCCAGTCCTGCACGAACAAGGTGACGTCCTTCAGGTTGAGCCGCTCGAACCACGAGGTCACCCACTCGACGTGGCGCAGGTAGGTGTAATCCTCCATCCGGCTGGGCTTGTCGGAGCGGCCGAAGCCGATCAGGTCGGGCGCGAGCACGCGGTTGCCGGCGTCGGCCAGCGGCGGAATCATCGTGCGGTACAGATAGCTCCACGTCGGCTCGCCGTGCAGCAGCACGATCGGTGGGCCGTCGACCGGACCCTCGTCCAGGAAGTGCATGCGCAGCGGCGGGGTGTCGCTTGCAGTCACGTCGATGTAGTTCGCTACGAACGGATAGCCCTCCAGGTTTTCGAATCGGGAGTCTGGGGTTCGCAGCACATCCATATTCGGCTCCTCCGGGGGTGAGACCTCTGCAAGCCTCTCGCGGCAGCGCGATTTCGTCCAGTGGCAGATTCGTTGAGACGGTAACTGGCAACAATTAAACTGCCCCCATCATGGCCATCCGGCAAGCGGTACTGCTCATCGCCGACATCGGCGGATACACCCACTACATGAACTGGAACCGGGCGCACCTGGCGCACGCGCAGCTAACCGTGGCCGGGTTGTTGGAAGCCGTCATTGACGCCGGCAAAGGGCTGAAACTCGCCAAGCTGGAGGGCGACGCTGCGTTCTTCTGGGCGCCCGACGGCAACGCCAAAGTGCTGGTATGCGAGCGGCTGTCGCGGATGCGCGAGGCTTTCTTCGCAAAGCGCGAGCGGTTCAAGGTGGACATCGCCTGTGACTGCGCGAGCTGCGGGCAGCTGGACAATCTGTCGCTGAAGTTCGTCGTGCACCAGGGCGAGGTCGCGGAGCAGAAGGTGAAACGCCACGTCGAACTCGCCGGGGTGGACGTCATCCTGGTGCACCGGATGCTGAAAAACTCGGTACCAGTTGTCGAGTACGTGTTGATGACCGATCCGGTTGCCGCATGCCTCGACGACCCGATGCGCGGGCTGTGCAAGCCGCTGGTCCACCACTTCGAGGGCATCGGGGACACCTCGACGCATTACATCGACCTCGCCACGTCGGAGGTGCCCGTCGTGCGGCCGCGGCGCAGCGGCTTCGGCCGGTTCGGCGCCACGGCCAAGTTGGAGCTGAGCGCGTTGCCGTTCCTGTTGGGCATCAAGAAGCCCGCGGAGGATTTCCGCAACCTGGACCGCGGTGCCGAGGACGTTCCCGCGTAGCCGAAAGTCGTTCGACGCTATCGGAAATCACATGAGTCACTTGAGCATCGTCAGCTGGTCATGAGGCGACTTCGATTGCGATATCACCGGCGATATCGTGAATACAACTCACCTATTGGTCCCGTCGCGCAACAGTTTTGCGCTCACCGGTTCAGGGCCCGGCCCATTCGCGATATCGCCTCGGTGAGAATGGCTTTCGAGGTGGCGAAGTTCAACCGGACATGCCCGGCGCCGCCGGTGCCGAAGACGTGGCCGGAGCTGAGCGCGACGCGGGCGTGGTCGCGGAACCAGCGGGCCGGCCCCGCCATGTCGGCCACCACCGCCAGCCCGTCGCCGGTCTCCTCGTCGAAACCGAGGTCGCGGCAATCGAGCCACGCGAGGTAAGTGCCCTGGGGCCGTTGGTATTTCACGCCGGGAAGGTGCTCAGCGATCAGGTCGCCCAGCAACGTGCGGTTCGTGTCGAGGCCGCTCAGCAGCGCGTCGAGCCACTCGCCGCCGCTGCGGAACGCTTCGGCGTGCGCGATGACGCCGAGGTGGCTCGGACCGTGGCTGACCTCTTCCGGCATCCGGTGCAGCTCCGCCGCCGCCTCCGGACCGGCAATGGCCAACGCCGCCTTCAGCCCTGAGAGGTTCCACGCCTTGGAGGCGGACGTGAGGGCCAGTGCGTTCTCGGCGCCGGGCACGGTCAGGTAGGGGACGAATCGCGCACCGGGCAGGATGACCGGAGCGTGGATCTCGTCCGAGACCACCCGCACGCCGAACCGGCGGGCAAGATCGGCGACGGCGCACAGCTCCTCGAACGTGTGCACCGACCCGGTGGGGTTGTGCGGATTGCACAGGAGGTATGCAACCCTGCCGCCCGACGCGCCGGCCCGGGTGAACGCGTCCTCCAAGGCGCCCAGGTCAATTCGGCCGTCGACGTCGAGCGGCGCCTCGACCACCCGGCGGCCGTCGTGCGACACGAACGCGTAGAACGGCGCGTACACGGGCGGGTTGACGACGACGGCATCGCCGCGGTCGGTGACCAGACGCAGCATTTCGACGGCGCCGAGCATGACGTCGGGAACGATCGCGGTGCGGCCGACCTGCAGGTCGGGCCATTGCCAGCGCTGCGAAGCGAACTCACTGACCGCCTCGGCAAACGCCGTGCCGCAGGGATATCCGGTGTCGCCGATGTCGATCGCCCGGCGCAGGGCCTCGGCCACCGTCGGCGGCAGCGCGACATCCATCTCAGCGACCCACAGCGGCAACACGTCGTCGGCGTGCGCGCGCCATTTCATGCTGGTGCGCAGCCGGAGTTGCTGCAGCGTGAGTTCCTCGAGCGGGTTAAAGGCCACCCCGGCAGACTAAAGCGTGCTTTGGAATCGTCAGGGGTAGGTCGACCGAACTCAGCAGCCCGGGTTCCGCCGCAACGACATACGGCACGGCGTTGACGACACGCATCGCGGTGGCGACCATCGCGCCGGCACCGGAGGTCATCCCCCCGATTCCCGCCTTACGGGGATCCTTCAGCGTGGCCGCCAGGGTGCACTCGATGTCGGGGTCGCCGGTGATCGCGATGCGGTAGGACAGGTCGCCGATCCCCGTCGGCCAATCCGGAGCGACGTCGTGCGCGAGCCGGGTGACGTGCTCGATGACGATGGCCTCGCGTCCGTCGACCACCCCGATCGCCTGCATGCGGAGCGCGCCGCATGTACCGGCCTCGACGGTGCCCATCGCAACCTCAAGGGTGCGGTTGGTGACCGCGCGGTCGAAAGTCTCACGGATTTCCTGCACTTCGACGCCGAGCGCGTCGGCGATCAATCGGATCTGCCCCTGCCATTCGCCGGCGATGGCGCCCGGGTAGCCGATCCAGGGCTGGTAATCCAGCGGTCGGCCGAAACCCAACGCGTCGCTCATGATGTCGGGAACGCCGTAGTCGTCGTACAGGCCGATTTCGAACGAGTGGATCTTTTCGATCGACGACGACTGCGTGGACAGCACCAGCGGCAAGTAGTCCGCGGCGAACCCGGGCTCGATCCCCGACGCGTACAGCGACACCTGGCCCTGCTTGGCCGCGGCGACGAGCTGATCGCGCCACTCCGCGGGTTCGTAGGCGTGCGGGTTGACCAACCGAGTGGTGCTGGTGGTGACGATGTTGATGTCCGCTTCGAGCAGCCTGACGTAATCCGGGATGGCCAGCGCGTCGCGTTCGGGACCGCTGGCGGCGTAGATCACGCAATCGGGTTTCAGGGCGATGAGCGCATCGGCGTCGTTGGTGGCCTTCAAGCCGATCGGCTCGCCGCCGGCGAGTTCGCCGGCGTCCTTGCCATCCTTTTCCGGCGAGTGCACCCACACGCCGACCAGGTCGAGGTTGGGGCGCCGCTGAATGGCGCGGATGGCGATCGATCCGATGCCGCCCGTCGCCCAGACCACCACGCGATGAGTCGTCATGCTGCTCCTCCTCGAGTGCGTGTGCCGAAAGTCGATACGGCCGTTGCCCTTAAGTCGCTAAGAAAGTGCACACTATCCTAAAGAACAAATCTTAGGTTAACCTGCAGCTGATGTACATGCTCAGGTTCGACATGCGTGTCCGGCCTGGGCCGGGCCCGCCGCCGACCTCTGCGCAGCGGCGATCGACATGTGCGCCCGGCCTGCTCAGCTCGCTCGACATCCCGACGACTTTGCCGCGCCACGTCTTTGACTAACCGTTGACGCAGCTCTCAGCGGGCACGTACCGTACGCGATACAAATATTAGGTTGGCTAGGAGTCGCCTGTGTTCACGCTGCGCTTCGACATGCGCGCCCCCGCGTGGGGGGCGCCGCGAGTAGCGCTGTACGGCGCCGTGCCCGAAATGTGCGCGTGGGCCGAGGATCACGGCGGCCTCGCCGCGGTGTTCTGTGAGCATCACGGGTCCGAGGACGGCTACCTGCCGTCACCGTTGTTGTTGGCGTCGTCCGTGGCCGCGAGGACAGAGCGCTTGGCGCTGAGCCTCATTCTGATCCTCCCGTTCTACGACCCGGTGCGCCTCGCCGAGGACATGGCGGTCCTCGACATCATCAGCAAGGGACGCGCATCGTACATCCTGGCCCTGGGCTACCGGCCCGAGGAGTTCGAGCACTTCGGCGTGGCGATGCGCGGTCGCGGTCGGCTCGCCGACGAAAAGCTCGCGTTGCTGCGCTCGCTGCTGTCCGACGAGACGGTCAGCAAGGACGGGCGCCGGATCACGGTCACGCCGCGCCCCCACACCGCCGGCGGCCCGGGGCTGATGTGGGGCGGCGGAACCGTGGCGGCGGCCCGCCGGGCCGGCAGATACGGGCTGGGCATGCTGGGCAACGCCAACGAACCCGGCATGCGGGAGGCCTACGAGGAGGCCTGCCGCGAACACGGTCACCCGCCCGGCCCGACGATGTTCCCCAGCCGCGACACCCCCTCGGTCGTATTCGTCGCCGACGACGTGGACCAGGCGTGGAAAGAGCTCGGCGAGCACCTGCTGCACGACGTGCGAACCTATGCCGCGTGGAATCCCGGGGACGAGACGACGGCCGGCTTCTCGCATGTGAAGACCATCGACGAGCTGCGCGACAACCCGGCGTCGCACGTGATCATCTCTGTCCCGGAGGCGATTTCGCGGGTCCGCGCCGGCGAGATCCTCAACCTGTCGCCGCTGTGCGGTGGGCTGCCACCGGAAGTCGCGTGGCCCTACCTCAAGCGCGTGGGCGAGGTCGTGCTGCCGGAGGCGCTGGCGGAGACAAAGACACCGCTATGACCGGGGCGAGCACGGCGAAGGTCTACTACGACCCCTTCGATTTCGAGATCGACGACGATCCGTACCCGATCTGGAAGCGGCTGCGCGACGAGGCGCCGGTCTATTACAACGACAAGTACAACTTCTATGCGCTGAGCCGCTACGCGGACGTCTCCCGCGAGCTGATGAACTTCGACACCTACCGGTCGGGCCGCGGCACCACGATCGAAATCATCAAGAGCGGCATCGAGGTTCCGCCCGGGATCATCCTCTTCGAGGATCCGCCGATCCACGATCTGCATCGGCGGTTGCTCTCAAAGGTTTTCACGCCGCGCCGGATGGAGGCCATCGAACCGCTGACCCGCGCGTTTTGCGCACGCGCGCTCGACCCGCTGGTGGGTACGGGCACGTTCGACTTCATCGAGAATCTCGGCGCGATGGTCCCGATGCGGACGATCGGCTACCTGCTCGGCATCCCCGAAGAAGGTCAGGAAGCGATCCGCGACAAGGGCGGCCGTCAGCTCACCCTGAAAGAGGCGACGTTCCGGCCCGCCACGCAAGAATTCTTCGAACGCAGCTATGAGATGTTCGCCGACTACATCGATTGGCGGGTGGACCACCCGTCGGACGACCTGATGACGCAGCTGCTCAACGCCGAGGTCGAGGACGGCGGCGAGGCGCGACGGCTGACGCGGATCGAGGTGCTGCAGTACACCAGCATGATCGCCGGCGCGGGCAACGAGACGACGACGCGCCTGATCGGCTTCCTGGGCCAGCTGTTCGCCGAGCACCCCGACCAGCGCCGCGAAATCGTGGCCGACCCCTCGCTGATCCCCATGGCCATCGAAGAGACCTTGCGCTACGAGGCCCCCTCGCCGGTGCAGGCGCGATACGTCGCCCGCGAGGTGTCATGCCACGGCACAACAGTTCCCGAGGGCTCAATCATGTTGCTGGTCAACGGATCCGCCAACCGCGACGAGCGCAGGTACCCCGACGCCGACACTTTCGACATCCATCGTGGCGACACCCACCTCAGCTTCGGCCATGGGCTGCACTTCTGCATGGGATCGGCCTTGGCGCGCATGCAGGCCCGCGTCGCGCTCGAGGAGGTCATCAAGCGCTGGCCGGACTGGGAAGTCGACTACGCCAACGCCGCCAAGGCCCACACGACCAGCGTGCGGGGATGGGCGAAGCTGCCGGTGCGCACCGGGTAGGTCGCGGCTACTTGGGTTGGTTCGGGACGCCTGGGAACAACTGTTCGGTCGGCCCCGCGGTCACCCAGCCGCCCAGCTTCGTCACCAGGTGCGGCGCGAAAACGGCGCCGTAGAGCAGGTTTCCGACGACGACGATCGTGGCGATCGACAGCACCGACGACTGCAGGCGAGTCTTCGATCTCTGGTCGGCCCACACCTCGATGACGTTGCGACCCTCCGCATCGGTGCGCCCGAGCAGGTAGGTGAAGACCATCATCTGTATGCCCATCGCGAGGGAGTCGTAGAGCGGGTACTGGTGAATGGTGCCCTCGCGTATGGCCAACCCGGGGATCACGCGTCCGTAGTAGAAAACGCCGAGCTTGGCTCCCAGGAACCCGTTGAACAACAGCGCCCAGCAGAAGCCGACGACGAGCCCGACGATGAGGAGGGTGGTTGGCCTGCGCCACTTGAACTTTGCGCTCAACCACCGCCCCAGCGCCGCACCGGTCACGGCCGGGAGCACGAAGTAGGAGATGTAGCCGATGGGAACGAACGAGGGCAACCCACCCCAGGTGACGTTCAGCGGCCACCATGACGGCATCCGCGGAATGGCGGGCGGGAACTGGGCGTACATCGCCCAGTCGTAGGGCGCCTCGATCCACGAGAACGAGATCGCCGAGATGCAGAGAAGCAGCAGCGGGTGTATCCGGCGTTGGCGAATGCTCAGGTAGACACCGATCGCGGTGAATGTGAAGCCACCGACGAGGGCGAAGCCGCTGGCCGCCTGCATCACGGGCGTCATCCCGCTGCTCATCGGTCGTCCTCGTGTCCGGGGAAGCGGCGCGCCTCGGGATCAAAGCGGAGGACCAACCCGAATACGAGGACGATCAGCCCGAACAGCGTGCCCAGCATGATGACAGCGCCCACGGCCTCACCCCTTCCGGTCGATCCTCAAGATAGTGCATGCTATCTTAAAAGCCGTGTCCCAGCGACCCGCAGTTACGGCGGCCACGCGCCGGCCCCGCGGCGCGCCGCGCAGGCTGCTGCTCGACGCCGCGCGAGACCTGTTCGCCCGGCAGGACTACCGCGGCACCACCACACGCGAAATCGCCCAGGCCGCAGGCGTAACCGAACACCTGCTGTTCCGCCACTTCGGCTCGAAGGCGGCGCTGTTCCGCGAGGCCCTCGTCGCACCGTTCACCAGCTTCGTCGACGAGTTCGGCCGCACCTGGCAGTCGGTCGTGCCGGAGGAGACCAAGGAGGAGGACCTGGCGGGCCATTTCGTCGGGCAGCTCTACGACGTGTTCGTGGAACACCAGGGTCTGCTCTTGACGCTGATGGCATCGGAGGCCCTCAGCGACGAGGAGAAGGCCGACGCCGGCATCGACGACGTCCGGCGCGCCATCACGGTGCTCGGCCAGATCAGCGCCGAGGGCATGCACCTGCGCGGGTTGCGGTCGGATCACCCTGACCTGCCGGCGCATTCGACGGTGGCGATGATCGCCGGCATGGCCGCGTTGCGGTCGACCTACTTCGGAAGAAAGCAGCCGTCGCGGGAAGTGATCGTCGAGGAACTCGTTCAGGCGATCCTGCACGGCTTCCTGCACCGAAACGACTGAGAGGCCAGATGTTACGTTCAGCCGAGCTGTATTACGACCCCTACGACGTCGCCATCGACGACGACCCCTACCCGGTGTGGAAGCGCATGCGCGATGAGGCACCGTTGTACTTCAACGAGAAGTACAACTTCTACGCGCTGAGCCGGTATGAGGACGTGGCACGTGAACTGCCGAACTGGGAGACCTATCGATCCGGGCGGGGGACCACCGCCGACATCCTGTTCAACAACATCGAGGTGCCGCCGGGCATCCTGCTGTTCGAGGATCCGCCCCTGCACGACCTGCACCGCAAACTGCTGTCCCGGGTTTTCACGCCGCGACGCATGCTGGCCGTCGAGTCCATGGTGCGTGGGTTTTGCGTCCGCGAACTGGACCCGCTGGTCGGTGCCGGCGGGTTCGATTTCATCGCCGACCTCGGGGCGATGATGCCGATGCGCACCATCGGCTATCTGTTGGGCATACCCGAGGCGGACCAGGCGAACATCCGGGATCGCAACGGAGCCTTCATCGAAATGGCCGAGGGGCGCAAGCCCGGTGAGGTCAACCCGAATCTGTTCGCGGACACCATCGCGATGTTCGCCGAGTACATCGAATGGCGCGCCGACAACCCCTCCGACGACCTGATGACCGATCTGCTGCGGGCCGAGATCGAAGAACCCGACGGGACCCGACGCCCCCTGTCCCGGACCGAGGTGCTGTCGTACACCGCCATGATCGCGGGTGCCGGCAACGAAACCACCGCTCGCTTAATCGGTTTCATGGGGCAGCTGCTGTCGGATCACCCGGCTCAACGCCGCGAGCTCGTCGCCGACCGGTCGCTGATCCCCGGTGCGGTCGAGGAAACGCTGCGCTACGAACCGCCGTCACCGGTGCAGGCCCGCTACGTCGCCCGCGATGCCGAGCACTACGGTCGCGTGGTGCCGGAAGGGTCGTTCATGTTGCTGCTGAACGGTTCCGCCAACCGAGACGAACGCCGTTTCGCCGATCCGGACCGCTTCGACATCCACCGCCAGGGCGGGCATCTCAGCTTCGGGCAGGGCCTGCACTTCTGCCTCGGCTCGGCCCTGGCCCGGATGGAGGCCCGGGTGGCCCTCGAGGAGGTCCTCAAACGCTGGCCCGATTGGGAAGTCGACTACGTCAATGCCCAGCGGGCGCACACCGCAAGCGTGCGCGGGTGGGCGCGCCTGCCCGTTGTCACCCGGTGAGGGCTGGCCGTAGCGGCTAGGACGCGCTTTCGTCGACCAGCACGGCGCCGCCGGGCTGATTGCCCAGCGTCTGCAGCGGGATGTCCACGCCCTGGGCCGTGAGGCGAACGATCTGGGCCAGTTCGCCGGGGGCATCGCACTGCAGGTAGTGGTCGGCGCTGGGCACCACCCAGTAGCGGTTGCGACCGGGCTTGCTCTTCAGATACGTCTGCCAGACGTAGTTGGGAACACGCACGGGTGAGACATTGTCGTGGAGGCCCCACACCACCGTGGTGTTGACGGGGTTCTTGGAAAGCGCCTCCAGCCAACCGGTTTCATCCGCGGCCCGCTCATGGAGGTACTGGATCGTGTCCGGCAGCACGCGGATGCCGTCGTTGTGGGCGAAGCACCGCGCCAGCGCGGCGATCTCCGGGTCTTCCAGTGTCCGTCGCGGCATGAAGGTGCTGACGCCCAAGCCGGCGGCGAGCATCTCCGGCGTGGTCGCCGCCGCGGTGTCCCGCCCGGTCGCGGCGTCGAGCAGGGCGGTCTGGAACACGGTCAGGTTCGCCAGCGGGAGATAGATGTTGGCGTTGGTCAGGATGAGGTCAACGGGTACGACGGGCGGGTCTTGGGCCGCCAACATCTCCAGCGCGATCATTCCGACGCTGCTGCCGCGATCGTGCGTGAGCATGCGGAATTCGGTCAGCTTCCACACCTGAGCGATCGCGTAGACGAGCAGGCGCGCATCGTCGTACAACGAATAGACGTACGGGGCCGGCGGCTTGTCGGACAATCCGTAGCCGGGAAAGTCGAGCACGAACATGTCGAACTCGGAGGCCAGCTCGTGGGACAGGCCGAAGTAGTCGATGCTCGACGTCGGAAAGCCGTGCACCAGCACCAGCGGTGGTGCCCCGGGGGTACCGCAACGGCGGCTGAACACCGTCACTTCCTGCCCGTCGTTGGCGGCCGTTGTCGACCGCCACCGCAGCTCGGTCCCGCCGCTTTGCCACTCCGCGAAGATGTCCAAGCTGACAGCATCGCAGAGGTGGCCGCGGTGGACAACCAGGCATCGATAATTCCCAGGCATCACAGGAAATTCGGGATGCGCCGCTGTGCCCGCCTCACAGCGACAGCTTGATGCCGTTTACCGCCTGTCGCTATGAGGCGGGCAAAAAGCCACCCAACATCCTGCGGTGGCTCAAGTGACAGATGAGGCCCGAAAAGCAAACTGCGGCAGTTGGTTTAAGACGTCGCTCAGGGGCAGGTCACATGAATCCCGAACGTCACCTGGTGCACGTCGCCCTGATTGGGCGACACCCCCTGGCCCGTCCCGGTCACGGTATAACTCTTGCCGTCCTTGGTCGCCTGCACCTGGGTCGCTGACTGCGGCGCCTGGTAGGGCAGCTGGTACTCACCGGATCCCGCCTTGAGCGACAGGGAAAAGCCGTCGACGCTCGGCGGCTTTTCGTCCGACAGCGCCAGCGACACCGATGCCGAATCGTCGTGAACGCTGATGCGGGTCGTCAGGTCCCCGGACTCCGCGGGTGTGGCGCTGGGTTGCGCCGCGGTCGCGGTGCATTCGACCTTCGACATGATCGTGTGCTTGTTGCCCCCGATCATGACGGTCGTGCTCGGCGGGGCCGCGCTGGTGCTCGTGGCAGAAGATGGCTGGCCGCTCTTGCTCGAGCAGGCCGGCAGGGTGGCCGCCACGGCGATCACGCCGAGCGCGGCGGCGAGAACGAGTCGCGAACTGGTCATCTCAGGTCCTTTGCTAGAGCTCAGAAGGACTATAGAGGCCGTGCGTTGCGGCGAGGTCTCATCCCTCTGGCGACCCGCCGAACGGCGGATCCGCGCAGTTCACGGCCACGCTTCCCAGCTGACCATCGTTCGTAACGGTCCCGCGAAGAGGGGCCGCACCACGCCCGACCGCCACCGTTCCTCGATGAGCGGAACCAGCGCGTCGACGGTGGTGAGCGGGTCGGCGTCCAGGTAAACGACCGTGATGTATTGGTGGCCCGTCAGCCACCCCGCGGGTAGGTGGCTCCACCCGGTGCTCGTACCGAAAGTCCAAGCGCCGGCGGTGCCGGGCGAGGCAAGCAGCGCCGGATGGTGTTCGGCGTGCAGCCATTGCAGCCACGCGTCGGGGCGGCCTTCGGTGGGTTCCTCGACGATCAGCACGATGCCGCGGTGCGGCCGAAAGGGCACCACCTCGGGCGAGACGAGGGCGTGCGGCGCGGCCTGCCACTGCAGCAGCCGCAGGCCGGCCACCTGCAGCGACGGGCGCGTGACGGGAAAGCGGCCGTTCTCCCGCAGCGAGCGGCCGAGCGCGACGAAGTCGTCAAAGGTTTGTTCAACGGGGTCACCGATCAGGTAGTGCACCACGTTGCCCACTTGCGCCAGCGGCCCGTCGGCCGTCAGGCGGTGGTCGGGGTAGGTGCCGTCGGCGATCCAGCGCAGGCCGTGGACGATGCCCGGCAGTTGGTATTGCTCGGGCATGTGATCCAGCAGGTGCCAACGCAGATAGCTGCCGTCGTCGTCGGGCGCGGGAGGGGTCAGGCTGAAAAAGCCTGCCTTGACGCGGTTCACGTGCCCGGGCCGATCACGAAGCAGCGGCCGCCGCTGCTGGTGAGCAGCACCTCTTGGACGGCGGACTTGTCGATGGTCGCGAACTCGAAGCGGTGCACCTGTTGTCCGGCTTCGATGTTGGCGTCCTGCGACTCGGTGGTGCCGTCCTTCTTGCGAACCAGGGCCGTGACCTTGTCGGGCTTCGAGATGTTTTGCGGCTCATGGAAGTACCACACTTCGATGCCGGCGCCCGAGCCCTGCCAGCCGTCGGCGTAGTAGCACCCCGGGTTGCCGTCGGCGTCCGGCGGCGGTGGCGGGCATATCGACAGGCCGACGCATGATGGCGTGCCGGTGGCTGTCGGCGGGGAAACTAGCGCAAGGCCGCCGCAAACCAACGACAGGATGGCCAGCATTCCGATTGCCTTCGACATGGAAGCCCTTTCCTACGACGTTTGCAGTTCGGCGAGCGCCGCCAGATTGTCCAGATACTGCTGCAGCGAGGCGTGTTTGACGATCGCGCTGACGATGGTGGCGCCGTGGGCGCCGAGCTCGCCGAGCGCGTCGCGGGTGCGTTCCGGCTCGTTGATCGGATCCAGCGGCGCCGACGGCGGCAGCACGACCTCGAATCCGGGCGGAAGGTCGAAGCGGCCCAGCCATTCTCGGACCTGCTGCGGGGTGACGTTGAACGGGGCCCAGCCGTCAGCCAGGGTCGCGGCGCGGCGCAGCGATCGCAGCGTGCGCCCACCGATCCAGATGGGGACGCGTTCCTGGACCGCGCAGGGGTCGACGATCATCCCGCCGAACGAATAGAACTCGCCGTGGTAGGCAGGTTCGGGGACCGACAGCGAGGCGCGAAGCGCGCGCAGCGCGTCGTCACCGCGTGGCCCGCGGTCGTCGAACGGGGCGCCGAGGAGCTCGAATTCCTCCTTGAGGCTGCCCACGCCGACCCCGAGAATGAGCCGGCCGTTGCTGACCTTGTCCAGGGTGCCGTAGCGTTTGGCGATCTCGAGCGGATGGTGGTAGGCGAGCACCAGCACATGGGTGGCCAACCGGATCCGCCGGGTGCGCGCCGCGAGGTAGCCCAGCGTGGCCAACGGATCCCAGTAGCGGGCGCCGCGGCGATCGCGCTCGGCGGCGGGCAGCGCGATGTGCTCGCTACAGGTCAGGTGGTGATAGCCGAGTCGGTCTGCGGCCTCGGCGATTTGGGCGAGATCCTCGATGGACGCGTCTCGGGTCCACTCGCTGCTACCCGGCAGCATAGTCACCACGGGCGTAGCTACCGATAGTTTGACTGCGGCGGTGCTCATCCCTGCATGTACCCTCCGGCGTCGACGGGGATGGATTGGCCGGTGATGGTTCGGCTCTCGTCGCTGGCCAGGAACAGCGCCAGGTTGGCGACGTCCTCCGGCGAGGAAATGTCTTGCAGTGCTACCCCTTTGAGTGACTTGGCGCGTTGGGTTTCGTAGTCGACCCCTTGTTCGTCGGCGGTGCGTTGCACCCACTTGCGGAACAGTTCGGTGTCGATGGCGCCGGGCACGATGCAGTTGCACCGGATGCCGTACGGGCCGACTTCTAGCGCAACGGCTTTGGTGAACGCCCGGAGCGACGCCTTGGCGGCGACGTAGTGCGTCTTGCGGACCATCCCGCCGTAGCTGGCCGTCGAGGAGAAGTTCAGGATGACCCCCCGCCGGCGTTGCAGCATCGACCGGTTGAGCACCTCACGGGTGCACAGCATCGCCGCGGTGACGTCGATGGCGATGGTCGCATTCCAGTTGTCCAGCGTCTGCTCCCATATCCAGCGATCCTGGCCGGGCGCGGCGGCGTTGTTGCACAGGATGTCCACCTGGCCGAACTCGTCGACGGCCCGCGTCACCATGGCGGCGACGTCGTCCTCGTCGGTGACGTCGGCGCGCATCGCGATGGCGCCCGGACCCGCCGCCGCCGCGGCGTCGAGCACCAGCTCTTCGCGCCGCGCGGCCAGCAGCACCCGGGCGCCTTCCGCGACGAACAGCGCGCCCATCACCGGTCCCAGGCCGCTGCTGGCGAGGTGATGATCGCGACCTTGCCGTCGAGCCGCCCGGTCATTGCGGCGACGCCGTCAGACAACGGGTTTCGAGCCAGGCGTGAATTCGCTCGGCCACGTCGGCCCAGCCGGGTTCGAGCATCATGTCGTGCGCCATTCCCGGAATGAACTCCGCCTCGGTGTGATACGCGCTCGCGGTCGCCCGCACTTCCCGCGTCGAGAAAAGGATGTCGTTTTCGGCCCCGAGGACCAAAACCGGGGTGTTGACGAGGGAGGGCTTCGGAAGATCGAGCCACAGCATGCCGAGCACGTGTTTGCCCACATACTCCTCGTCAAGCCCGGCCGCGTAGCGCGCCACGTCGGCGAGGGGAGTCGAGCCGGAAAAGAAGCTTTCCCGGGCCAATTCGGCTGTGCGGCCCATACTTCCCCTGGATTTGGTGATGGCCAGGTGCCGCGTGGTGAGCCACGGGTGCAGCCTGAACCTGCGCAGCAGGAACCTGGCGATCCCGCTGGGCGGCACGGACGCGAGCAGGACGGCGGCCGGCGCATCGTGCGTCTCCAGGTACTTCTGCACCACGAAGCCGCCCATGGAATGCCCGATCACCACCGGTCGTTCGGGCAGGCCGTCGGCGACCGAGGCGACGTCGTCGACGAAGTCCGCCATCGAGCAGAACTGCATGGCTTTGGGCGCGGGGCTCTTCCCGTGGCCGCGCAGGCTTACCGCCACCGACCGATAGCCCTTCGCCGCGAAGAAGTCCAGGAAATGTTCGTCCCAGCACCAGGCGCCGTGCCAGGCGCCGTGGACGAACAACAAGGGTTTTTTGCCCGAGCCGCTGCTCGGTCCCTTGTCGATCATTTCAAGCACGCCGTTGAGACTAGCGGCAATAACGACCCGAAATCGCTAAACAAAAAGAACGGTAACGATTATTCAGGCGCGCCCGGGATGCGCCAAAATCAACCCATCACATTAGCCACGTCGATAAGGCAGCGAGTCTCGGCATTCATGACCGACAAAAAACCAGGGGGAGCGTGCTCAAGCCTTTTCGCGTCGCCGCCATGGTGGCGCTCGCGCTGTCGGTGGGCGCCGGCGTGGCCGCCGCCGAGCCCGCAGGCGCGCCGGAGGTGACGACGGATTCCTGCGAACAGCGCACGCTGGTGCTGTCCGCCTTCCCGGCCGAGGCCGATGCCGTGCTGTCGCTCACCGCGCTGGACCCCCACCCGGTGGTGCGGTCCGACCGTCGGCACTATTACCTCGGGACGATCGGTGGCAAGAAGGTGATCGTGGCGATGACGGGCATCGGCCTGGTTAACGCAACCGAGACCGCCCAGACCGCCTTCGCGCGGTTCACTTGCGCGTCGTCGGTTTCCGTTGGCGCGGTGGTGTTCTCGGGCGTCGCCGGGGGCGGCTCACGCGTCAACATCGGGGACGTCGCGGTGCCGGCACGCTGGAGCCTGGATCGGGGCGCGACGTTTCACCCCGTCGACCCCGGGATGCTGGCCGCGGCCCAGGCGCTGCGCGTCAACCTGGAAAGCGTTAACTACCTTGGCAATCCGATCTGCCTGTGCAAGAACGCCCCTCGTGTCAAGCTGATCAACCTGAAGCGCGAGCCCCGGCTCGTGGTCGGCGGCGACGGTTCCAGCTCCGACAACAACAACGGCCGCGCGTTCCCGTGCATACCGAACGGCGGCGACGTCTTCGGCTGCCAACCGTGCAGCGCGCCGGATCGCTCGCTTTTCTACACCGGGAACTTCTTTCAGGCGGCGTGGCCGTGGCTGCGAAACTCTCTGATCAGCAACCTGAACATCGCGTCGACAGCCAATCCGGCCTTCGACGCGACGGACAACGAGACGGCGGCGGTGCAGGCGGTCGCCGACGCGCACGGCGTGCCGTTCCTGGGCATCCGCGGCGTTTCGGACGGCGCGGGCGACCCGCTGGGCCTGCCGGGGTTCCCGTTCGAGTTCTTCTTCTACAAACAGATCGCGGCGGAAAACGCGGCCCGGGTCACCGCGGCCTTCCTGCAGAGTTGGGCCGGCGTCTGAGTCACTCGGCGCCCCGGGCGACCGGGCGGCTGGGATCCGAACACCACTCCGACCACGACCCCGGATACAGGGCCGCCTCTCGGCCCGCCGCGGCGAGCGCGGCGACCGTGATGGCCGCGGTGACACCCGAGCCGCAATAGACGCCCATCGGGCCCTCGCGATCGATGCCGTGGTCGGACAGCAGTTGGTCAAGCGCGTAATCGCCGACGAACGTCCCGTCGCTCGCCAGGACGGCGCCGCTGGGAAGGTTTTTCGCGCCGGGAATGTGGCCGGCGACAGGGTCGAGGGGTTCGACGTCGCCCCGGAACCGTTCGGGGGCACGAGCATCCAGCAGCGTCCCGCCCTCGCCAACTTGGGCGGCCGTCAACGTGGGTCGTCCGCCCGCGTACAGATCATCGTGCGGCACAACCACATTCCCGGGCGGCGGATCGACCGGGCCGGTGTCGAGGGCCCGTCCGGAAGCGCGCCACGCGGCCAGGCCGCCGTCCAGGATGCGCACGTTTTCCAGCCCCGCGGCCGTCAGCACCCACCACGCTCGCGCGGAGCCGGCGCGGTTCCAATCGTCGTAGACGACGACCAAATCGTCTTGGTCGATGCCCCAGCGGCGCGCGGCCGCCTCCAGGCTGCGCCCGGACGGCAGCGGGTGGCGCCCCCGGCCGGCCAGGCCATGGTCGCTCAGCTCGTCCTCGAGCGACACGTACACCGCGCCCGGCAGGTGGCCCTCCAGGTAGGCCGCGCGGCCGTCGGGTTCGTCGAGGCGCCAACGCACGTCGAGTATCGCGAGCGGCTCGCCGCCCTCGAGGGCGGCGGCCAGCTCGGTGGCCGTGATCAGCACCCGGTCGCGGGCCTCCACTAGGGCACCTCCTTGTGTTTCCCGCGAGCCTAGCCGCGCGCCGGGAAGTAAACGCCGTCGGAACCGAAGGTGAACTCTTGCGGTCCCCGACGAGGTCGGCTGCGCGTTCAGAATTAAACTCGACCAGAACTAAAACTGAACGGCGGATTGAAGTTTGGCTTTCGGCGTGCGGTCCCGCGGGAAGACTATTGACCATGGAACCGCTCGCACGCGAGGATTAATTACAGTGGGCTTCCGGCCCGTGTGGTTTTCGAAAGTGATGGGGAAATGAAGAAGAAGCTTTCTGCGGTCGCGTTCGGCGCGTTCCTGGCTTTCACGTGGGTGCCCGCAGCCGTCGCGCACGCCGACCAGACGGACCAGGACTTCGCGGAATACCTGGCGGGGCACGGCATCAACTTGGGTTCGCCGTCGCAGGTCGTGAACATGGCACGGACCATGTGCAAGGACCTCGAGGCGGGCTACACCCAGAAGGACGAGATCGACCAGCTGACCGGCTCGCACAAGCTGACCCAGGCGCAAGCCGAGACGTTCATCGGTGCGGCCACCGCGGACTACTGCCCCGGCAAGCACCCTGAGAACAAGCCCAGCGGCGGCGGATAACCGCTCCGACTCGGTTCTGACGCACCGCACCTGAACTGCGGTTATCGGCGCTACGCGCTTTCTTTGGCTTCGCCGCTCGCCAACGACGCCAGCATGCCCGCGGCAGCGCGTTCCCAGGTGAAGTTCTCCGCGCGGCGCCGCGCGGAGCGGCGGCGGTGGTTTTCCGGTCGACCGACGACCGCGCCGACCGCCCATGCGATGGCGAAGGGGTCGTTGTCGGCTAGCGCGCCGCTGTCCGGGGTGATGATCTCGGTCAGCGCCGACGTGCGCGACACGACGGCCGGTGTCCCGCACGCCAGCGATTCGAGCGCGGCCAGCCCGAACGTCTCATGCGGGCCCGGCGCCAGCGTCACGTCGGCCGTGGCCAGCAGCTCCGCGACGGTGCGCCGGTTGTTGATGAAGCCGGTGAAGTCGATCGGAAGGCGGGAGGCCTGCCTTTCCAGCCTGGCCCGCAACGGCCCTTCGCCCACCACGACCAGCCGGGCGTCGACACCGGCATGGCACAGCGCGCCCAGGGCGTCGATGCTGCGGTCGACCCGCTTCTCCACCGACAGCCGGCCGCAGTGGACCAGCAGGATCTGCTCCGGGGTGGCCCAGCGCCGCCGCACCAGGTAGGAGTGCCGGCGCGGGTGGAATGTCTGCAGATCCACGCCCAGTGGCACGGTGACGGTGTTGGTGGCGCCGATCCGGTCGAACTCTTCGCGCGCGAACGCGGTGGTGCACACGACGGTGTCGTAGTTGGCGGCGGTGCGCCGGTTGGCGAAGTCGGCGAACTTCTCCGCGCTCCGCCGCGGAAGTACTTGTCCCACAAGGCGATCCAGGCGCTCGTGGGAGATCATCACCGTGTTGGCGCCGTATTCGCGGCCCCATGGCCCCAGCGACCGCAGGGTTAGCCGGTCGGAGACCTCCAACGCGTCGGGCTTCAGCGCCGCCAGCAGCGCCTTGACGGGTCCCGGCATCACCGCGCGGTAGCCGCCGGTGAAGGGAATCAACCGGGCGGGCATGGTTATTCGCACCACGCCCGTGGGCAGCTCCGTGCGTTCGGCGTTTCGGCCGGGGACGATCAGGAACACCTCATGCCCGGCGGCGCAGTATTCGGCGCCCAGCCGGTCCACCGCGGTGCGCAGGCCGCCGGAGCGGGGGCCATAAAAGTTGGCGACCTGTGCAACGCGCATAACGTGAGGACACGCGGCGCGTATGTGCATTCATCGATGTGGAACCGTCGCGTGCCTGAACAGTCCGTGAATTCGCCTCACCTGCCGTGACGGCGGGCGAGAATCGCGGCGGTTTCCCGGTCGGCGGGCAGGAACGCCTCGAGGCGAAGCTCCGACACGGTGACATCGAGCGCCGTGACGAACGTCGAGATCGTCGCGATCAGCCGCACGTCACCGTCGGGGGAGCGCAGGTGCAGCGGCACCGCGAACCCGAGCGATTCGATCGGCCGCCCGCCCGGCGCCGGCACGCCGTATCCCTCGAGTTCCTCGATCAGCGCGTCGATGCGCGGGTGTGGACCGCGCTCGCGCAGGCCATGCAGAATGTGGCGCCGCCAATCGTCGAGGTTCACGATGCGCGCCGCCATGCCCTCCGGATGCAGCGCGACGCGCAACACGTTGACCGGCGCCTCCAGCAGCCACTCCGCCACCCCGTCGGTCAGCAGTCCGAAGGCGCCGTTGGCGGCGACCAACTCCCCGAAGCCGTCCATGACCATCGCCGGATAGGGCAGGTGGCCGTCGAGCACATGCTGCAACGCCTCTCGCACCGGTTGCAGCAGCGGTGCGTCGGGCGCCGACTCCGGATACGCGGGCGCGAACCCCGCCGCCGACAGCAGCGAGTTGCGTTGCCGCAGCGACAGCTGCAGCGAGTCGGCCAGGCGGCTGACGATGTCGCGCCCCGGCACCGATCGGCCCTGCTCCAAGTAGCTCAGGTGCCGCTGGGTGGTGCCGGCATCGTTGGCCAGGTCGATCTGGCTGAGCCGTCGCCGATTACGCCACTCCCGCAGCGCCGCGCCGAAGTCGCCCTGCACCGAAACCGACATGCAAACAGTCAACCCGTTCGCGGCGCTGGCCGCTATTCCCTCGAGGGAATTGCCGCGCGCCAGTGCGGGCGACACGATCGCGGTATGAATCAGCCACTCCGCCTCGGTGTGATGCCGCCACTGGCCGCCGAACCATGGGCCGGTACCGACCTGCGCCGCCTCCTCGACTTTGCCCGCGCCGTCGAGGATCTGGGGTTCGACTCGCTGTGGGCAAACGACTCGTTGGTGCGCCCCCGCATCGAAGCGCTGACGTTTCTGTCGGCGGCGGCCGCGGTGACCGATCGGATCACCCTGGGGACCGCCGCCCTGCAGCCCGTGCTGCGGCGGCCGGTGCAGACGGCGCAGGTCCTGGCCTCCATCGATCGGCTGTCGGGCGGGCGGTTGGCGGTGGCGGTCGGCGCCGGCTTCCCGGGCTTGTCCGAGGTGGAGTACGCGGCCTCCGAGGTCCCGTGGCGCCGGCGCTTCGCGCGCCTCGACGACACCGTCGCACTATGGCGCCAACTGTGGAACACCAAGGAGCCCAGCTCTTTTCACGGGGCTGTGCTGCATCTCGACGACATCCCGGCCGGCATCACGCCGTTCAACGGGTCCGACCCGCCGGTATGGCTGGCCGCGGACACGCCGGGTGCGCGGGCCCGCGCCGGCCGTCTCTACGATGGGTGGCTCCCGTATCCTCCGACACCGCAGGGGTATTCGTCTGGGCTGGCCGAGGTGCGGGCCGCGGCCGTGGGGGCGGGCCGCGCCGCCGACGCGGTGACGCCGGCCCTGTTCGTGACCGTGCTGATAACGGATGATCCCGACGGCGGGCGGGCGGCTTTGGATCATTTCGCCAACCAGACTTACGGTTTCGGCATCGATGTCGTCGAGCAGATCCAGACGTTCGCGGCGGGGACGCCGGACTTTGTCGCCGCCCGGCTGGCGAGTTACATCGACGCCGGCGCGCGGGATCTGGTGTGCCGAATAGCCGTCCTCGGGCCCGACGGATTCATCGAGCAGCTGCGCCTGCTGCGGACGGTGGCGGAGGCGTTGCGATGACCACGATCGTGCGCCCGGGACCCGATCGAGTCGCGACGATCACGGGCCTTGTCGACGAATACCGCTCGTTCGCCGAACTCGTTGGCGCACTCGATGTATCGGAGTGGACGCGCGAAACCCGTTGCGCCGGCTGGCAGGTGCGTGACGTGGCCGGCCACGTGGTGGGCCAGGCCGTCGACACCGTCAGCGGCGCGATCGGCACGCGTACACCGGACGACCAAGCGGCGGCATTGCGCGGGGAATCACCGGCCGCACTCGCCGGGCGGCTGCAGACCGCGGCGGATTCCGTTGCGCGCCTTGCCGTGGTGATCGACGACGCGACATGGTTGGCACCCAGCCCGGTGCCGGGGCTGACCCTCGGCCAGGGCGTGCACGCGCTGCTGAACGACGCCTACCTGCACGGCGACGACATCCGTTGTGCGCTCGGTCTGCCGTTCGACGCCGGGCCGGGCTTGCACGCCACCCTCGATTTCGTGCTCGGCGCCCTGCTGCGCGACGACGAGGCCGCCGCGGAACCGGCCGTCGCGCGGCTGTTGGACGTTTCGGTTGAGCACTTCGCAGGCCAAACCGGCATGGCGGCGCACGAGTTTGTCTTGGCCGCCACCGGCCGGGGCGATCCAGCGCGCCTGGGGCTGCCCGACAGCGTCAACATCTACCGCTGAGGCGGCGGGCGACCGGCCAAGGCGTCTTGTCACATCCGTCACGTTGGCCGCTGGTGGGAAGGATGCACCGTTGTGCCCGCCTCTGAGCGACAATTCGCCGTGATCGAGTGTGCGCCCGCAGTTGTCGCTATGAGGCGGGCACGAAGGGTGCCCGCTCGGACGGAGACGCGTGTGGCGGATGTGACTTCGCCGCGCAGTCTCGCCGCCCCGGCTACCCGCTCGACTCGGGCCCGAACCACCGCTCCAGCGCGGCCCGCAGGCCGGCCTCTTCGTCCGGCCCGAACGTGTCCGCCGCCCAGGCGACGTATCCGTCGGGCCGAAGCAGCAGCGCGGCGGCGGGCGGGTCGGCAGCGGCTGCGCGGATGACGTCGACGCGATCCAGCCATCCCCGAGCCGTGACGCCGACGCCGTCGAGGTCGAGGTCGAGCAGGATGGGCCGGGCGTCGTGCAGCAGCTCGGCGACCCGCCGGCCGTCGTCGAGGGTGAGTTCGGGCACGGGCCAGCCCGAGAGCGGGTGGTCATCGCCGACGTCGTAGCGGACGTCGTTGCCGGCCAGCAACCTCGCCATGTGCCGCGCGGTGTCGGGCAGGGCGAAGAGCTCGCCCAAAAGCGTTCGCAGCGCGGCGACTTCGGGGCCCGGCGCCATTAGCGCGGTCTGGGCCATGGACTGCATCATCACGCGCTCGCCCACCGGGTGGCGCTCGAACTCGTAGGTGTCCAGCAACCCGGCGGGCGCCCAGCCGTTGAGCTGGGCGGCGAGCTTCCAGCCGAGGTTCAGCGTGTCCTGCAGACCGAGGTTGAGGCCCGGCCCGCCCATGGCGCTGTGCACGTGGGCGGCGTCGCCGAGTAGCAGGACACGTCCGTCGCGGTAACGTTCGGCGTGACGGGTGTTCTGCCCGTTGATCCGGCGAAGGGCATGCGGCCCAGGGCCTTTGGGCTCGCCGAACGCGAAGTCAACACCGAGGACGCGGCGGGCGCTTTCGCGCAGCTCGGCCAGGCTCATCGGTTTGTCCTCCACCGGCGGTGAGAATTCGATGGTGCCGAACAGCGAGCGGCCCGGTTCGAACTCGGCGTAGATCACGCCGCCGGTGTCCAACCGGGTGTGGCCGAACCGGAGTGTGCCGAATCCCGGAATGTCGATGCCGCCGTCGGGGCGGCGCAGCTCGTCGGGGATCTGCACGTGCGCGAGCCGGCCGACGGTCTGCGACGTGTGGCCCGGGAAATCGATGCCCACGGTCTTGCGCACCAGGCTCCGCCCGCCGTCGGCGCCGACTAGGTACCGCGACGCGATGCGATACTCGCGCTCGGGTGAACTCACCACCACCTCAACGGATTCCGGCTCCTGACGGAGCCCGGTGAGTTCGTGGCCCCAGCGCAGGTCCACCCCGAGGTCGCGCGCCCGCTTCTCCAGCATCCGCACCAGTCGGGGCTGTTGCATGGGCAGCGCGTACATCGGATTGTCGGGCATGCCAAGAAAATTCAGGGTCATGGCCGCGAAGATCCAGCCGTAGACGGGTTGCGGCGGGTTGGGGTCGCCGGTGAACTCGCGATACAGCCCGCGCATGTCGAGCATCCGAACCACCTGCCCGATAAGGCCGTTGGCCTTCGGTTCCGCGCTCGGCCCGGGCAGGGGATCGAGCACGACGGGCCGGATGCCCGCCAGCGCCAGTTCGCAGGCCAGCATCAGCCCGTTGGGGCCGGCGCCGGCGATGACGACATCGGCGTGTTCGTCAGTCATGGTCTGCCTCCGTGCTCGGTGGGTTCGGGCAGTCCCGCGGTGACGGCGGCGAAGCCGTCGCGGATCAGGTCGGTGATCGCGACGGGCGGGTCCGCCCGCACGTAGGCCTCCGCGGCGGCGTCGCCGACGGCCCGCACGACGGCCACCACCAGCCGCGGGTACAGGTCGCGCTCGGGATCGGTGCCGGTGCGTTCGGCGATGGCTTCCAGCCACTCGTCAAAGAGGTCCTGTGGCAACGCATTACGCACCTGCGGATTCATCAGCAGTTTTCGGACCTCGACCAGCTCTTGGCGGCTGGGCACCCGGTTCTCCTCGCCGTAGACGTCGCCGAAATCGGCCTCGAGGGCTTCGAGCACGACGTGGGCGATCGACGTCCACAGCGGCTCGCCGGCGGGGCGCTGCCGCAGCGCGGCGACGCTGCGGCGCATGCGCTCGGTCTGGCGGTAGGCGAGCGCCTCGTACTTGCCGGTGAAGTAGTTGTTGAACGTGCGCAGCGACACCCCGGCCAGGTTGGCGATCTCGTCGCGCGTCACGTTTTCCAGCCCGCGTTCGAACGCCAGGCTCAGCGCGGCGTCGCTGAGCGCGCGCCGGGTATCGGCCTTCTTACGCTCGCGCAATCCGAGGGACGGATCGGTCACGACGACCAACGTACGGGAAAGTTGCATAGTGGGCAACATTGCCTGATGGGCAAGGTTAGCGTTTGCCCCATTCCCACGGCGGTGTCGTCAGCAGGCCCTGGCCGGTGATGCGGGTTTCGCCCCATTCCTTGTACAGCTCGATCTCGACCGTGTCGTCGCCGGCGGCCTCCAGCAGCGCCCGCGAATGGGTGACCACCACGACCTGCGTCCGTGTGGCGGCGGAGCGGATCAGCGAGGCGAGGGGGCGCACCAATTCCGGGTGCAGGGAGGTCTCGGGTTCGTTGAGCACCATCAGCGAGGGCGCTTGCGGGCTGAGCAGCGCGGCGGTCCAGAGCAGGAATCGCAGTGTGCCGTCGGACAATTCGGCCGCCCGCAGCGGGCGCAGCATGCCGCGCTGGCGTAGCTGGAGATCGAACACCCCGTCGTGGACGGCGACCGAGACGGTGGCGCCGTCGAACGCGTCGGCGACGGTGCGGGCGAGGTCGTCGAAGCCCGCCTCGATGATGGTCTGGATCGCGGCGGCCAGGTCGTGGCCGTCGTCGGAGAGCACCGGCGTGCGCGTGCCGACCTGCGGGTGCCGGGCGGGCGCCCCGGCGTCGACGCGGAAGCCGTCGTAGAAACGCCAGCCGCGTAGGCGCTCGCGCACGGCCGCGAGTTCGGGCAGCGCGTGTGGGTTGGCGTACTCGGCCAGCACGCTGCGATACGACGGCAGGGACCGGCTCAGCTCGTCGAACCCGCGGCCCGACTCGGCGCTGACCTCCGCGAAATCCCGGGTCCGGCGCACCAGCGTCGCGCCGGTCCGCAGCACCGGCCCGGCGAACACCGCTTCGCGTTTGATCTCGGGATCACGGCCGAACGCCGACGCGATCCCCGCCATCTGTGGGATGCCGAGGTCCACCAGGTAGCCGAAATCGTCTGCGGCGAAGCCCATTTCGAGCGACACCGGCCGGGTGCGCACGGTGCCCTGGGCCTTGCCGGTGCGCCGGGCGCCGCCGAGTTGCTCGGGCCCGGCCCACAGCACCGACTGCAGCCCGCCCTCGCGGGCGAGCGAGCCGATCACCTCGCCGCGGCCGCAATCGGCCAGCAGCCGCAGCGCGCGGTACAGCGACGACTTCCCGGCGCCGTTGGCCCCGGTGACCACGGACAGCCGGCCCAGCGGCACGATCACCTCGCGCAGCGACCGGTATCCGCGGATGGCGACGGTCTGCAACACGGGGCCGCCCTACTCGTCGGCGGCGTCGAGCAGTTGGACCTCCTCGAGGTCCATCTCGTTCTGCAATTCGCGCAGCACGATGTCGTCGATCAGGTTCTGGTTGCGCAGGGCGGTGATTTCGCGCCGCTTGTGTTCGAGCACGCCCAGGCGCACCCGTCGCACCTTCTCCTTGCCCCTGACCAGTCGGTGGTTGGTGGACCCGTCTTCGGTGGCCTTGACCAGTGCGGCCTTTTCCTCGTATTCCTTTCGTAGCCGCCCCAGCAGCTCCTCGCTGATGCCGACCTCGTCGGCGACCGTTGGGAGCGCGTCGAGCGCCGCTTGACTGCCCCGACAGCGGGCCATTTCCAGTTCCTGGACGTAGGCGTGGTCGTCGGGCATGTTGGCCCAGCGGACCACGGCGGGCAGCGTGCTGCCCTGGACCAACACGGTGACCAGGATGACGAAGGTCACGATGAAGATCAGCAGGCTGCGGTCGGGGAAGGGCGTGCCGTTCAGCGTGGTGGCCGGGACGGCCAGCGCCGCGGCGAGCGACACGGCGCCGCGGAATCCCGCCCAGGCGACCACGAAACGCTGGCGCCAGGGGGCGCGGCGCTGACGCTGGGCCTCCCGGCGATCGATGAGGCGAATCAGGCCGGTGGTGATTTCGCCCCACACGATGCGGGAGACGATCACCACTCCGGTGACGGCCAGCGCGATGTAGGCGGCGTGGCGAAGGCCGCCGTCGACGTGGGAGATGCCGTGCAGCGCGCCCGGGATCTGCACGCCGACGAACACCCACAGCGAGCCGTTGAGCAGGAAGGTGGCGATGTCCCAGAACCCGAAGGCCGCCAGGCGGGAACGGGCTCGGATCACCAGCGGCCCGGCGTAGGCGAGGACCAGGGCCGACACCATGACGGCGACCACGCCGCTACAGTCGAATGCCTGGGCCAGCAGGAACGCCGCGAATGGCGTCAGCAGGCTCATGGCCCCTTCCTCCTGCGGCGCGTCGATTCGCTTGCGCGCCAGCACCACCAACCCACCGACCAACAGGCCGGCGGCGATGCCGCCGAGGTAGGAAAGGATGAACCGGCTGCTCACTTCGAGCGGGCTGATCGCGGATCCGCCGATGGCCACCGTGACGCTGCCGGCGAACAGCACCAGCGCGGTGCCGTCGTTGATGAGGCTCTCGGCCTTCAGCACGGTCAGCTGCCGGCGCGGCAGCTTTTTCGCCAGGCCGGCCACGGCGGCGGCGTCGGTGGGGGACAACACGGCGCCCAGGACGCCCGCCGCGTGGGGGTCCATGCCCAGCGATCGGGCCGTCCACGACACCGCCGCGGCGGTGGCGATCACCAGGGCGATGCTGAGCAAGACGATGACCCGCGCGTTGGCGCGGATCTCGCGGAAGCTGGTGTTCATGCCCTCCCAGTAGAGGATCGCGGGCAGGAACAGCAGCAGCACGACCTCGCCGTCGACGTGCACGTGACCAAAACTGGGGATGAGGCCGAGCAGGGCGCCGAGGGAGATGAGCAGCACCGGGGGACCCACGCGGTAGCGCCGGCCGATGACCGTCCCCACGATGACGGTGGAGACGAGCGCGACGATCAGGACGAGGCCAAACACCTCGCCCATCCTGCCGGACGGGTACGACGTGCGCCTTTTGGGGTTTTGAGGGGTGCCAGGCGAATCTCAAATGCGATAGCGCCGGCGCTATCAAGTTTGGGAGTCGTGTGCGCCCCAGTTCAGGCGAACTTGGCCGCCCGTTTGTTCACGAACGCGTCGATGCCCTCGCGGCCGTCGCGTGTCGTAAGCGGTCTTCACCTAACAATCGCAGCAACAGTCGTCGCAGCAGCAGTCGCAGCCCTCGCAGCAACACAAGCAGGTGCCGTCGCCGCCCTTCTTGCGTTTCCCCGGGTTGGGGGTCTCGCCCTCGTCCGTGGGCTCAAAGGAAGCGGGCTGGTTGCCGAAGTTGATCGGTTCCTGCTGGCCGCGCGGCGTCCCGCTTTGCGCGGTGTACCCGGCGTGGCTGAAGGTGCGTTTGATCGCGCGTCGCACCTCGCCGGTCAGCAGCCGCTGGGCCAGGCGCCCGTCGGTGAACTCGACGTCGGCCAAGGCCAGCTCGATGCCCAGGGCCGCGTCGTCGCACAAGGCGCGGGCGTCTTCGACGGGAGTTGCGGTGGCGGCCAACGGGTTCCACTTGCCGCGCGCCTCGTCGTCGCGGTAGTCCTCGACCGCGTCGAGCAGGTGGGCCACGCGGCCGAACAGCTGCCCGATCTCGCGCAGCGGCGCGGCGTTGCCGGGGCGCCCGGCCAGCACGGCGGTGTGCGCGAAGGCTTCGGCGACCGCGGTCTCGGTGGGCTCGGTCACCGCCAATAGCGGGCTGCCCGGGCCCGCGGAGGCTTCGAGCGCGGCCTGCCGGTCGATCGCCGCGACGAGCACCCCGGTGTCGAAGCCCAGGGTGTGGCCGGCGTCGGTGCCCTGGCGCACCCAGCGCTCGGCGATGCGCCGGGCCGCCGGGCGAACTCCAGCCACGCCGACCAGGCCGTCGCGGTCGTCGACGTGGTCGCGCACCCGCGCGGCGGCCAGCGCCAGCGAGACCACCGCGGCCAGGCGCACGCAGTCGCCGGTGGCCACGTCGGCGCGCCGCATCCCGCGCAGCGCGCAGGGCCCGGCCTTGCGGCGCGTCGGCTGCCCGGCCGACTGCGCCTCGACCAGCAAGGAGACCACCAACCCGTCGTAGTTGGTGGCGATCCGCGCGACCTGGCCGTAGTCGTCGCGCAGAGCCAGACACAATCCACATAACTGGGCTCGCCAGGCGTCCGCGAGCTCGCCGCCGAGCCGATGACGGCAGGGCCGGATGATGCCAAACATGCACAGAAGCTACCCGAGCTTCAGCAAACGCGCCCCGCAAAACGCCGTGCGACGGGTTCCACCTGCGGCGACACCTCGCGCTCACCCGGGCCTGGGATATTAGGGTGCTGAGGCGAAATCGAAGGGGGAATTTCGTGAAGACCAGACTGCTCCTCGCAGTCGCCCTGCTCGCGGGCTCGACGGCCGTGGGCTGCCATTTTGCGTCCCGGAACCCGCCGACAAACCAGACCCTCGGGGTCGCGATGGGCGACGTACTGAAGCAGAACGCCATCACGCAGGACGTCACGCTGGGGGTCGGCAACACCCTGACCCTGAGGTTGGGCTCGAACTACACCACCCCGTACCGGTGGACGATCAACACGAAGATCGGCGATCCGACCGTCGTCAAGCAAACCAGCCACGAGTTCGTGCAACCGACCTCCGACGCGTTGGGGGCGCCGGGGACGGAGGTCTGGACGTTCGAGGCGTTGAAGCCGGGGAAGACGACGATCAGCACCGCGTACTCGAGCATCGTCGGCAAGGACTCGAAGACGGCGTGCACCTATACGGCCAACGTCACGGTGCAGTAAACGTCTCTGGCAAACGAGTGTGCGCCGGGCTACCGTCTTGACTGTGTTTGGCTTTCTTCGCAATTGGTCCGAGATCGGCAAGTTGCCCGCCGGGCTGCGCGAAGAACTCGACGCCGAGGGTGTCATCTTCACCGCCGGCAAGGTCGGGGTGACCCGGCACTTCAGCGGCCACGTGCCGGGCGTCTATTCGGCCACCGGCGTCTCTCGCTATACGGGCGGGTTCGGCTTCAGCGTCGCGCGGATCGTCGCGCTTTTCCCGGTTCGCGCGGACCCCAACCTGCGCTCCGTCGATTGCTCCTGGGACAGCGACAAGGGACCGGCGCGGGCGGCCATCACCGAGAAAGGGTTGCGGATCGAAATCGACTTGCACGGAGTCGATCCCGCCTTTTCCGGCTCGATGAAGCTGAACTATCGCAAAAAGATCCCCACCGACGTGTTGGAAAAGCTGCCCACCACGTCGCTGCGTTTTCGGGTCGACCCGGTCTTCGTGTATCGCGCGGCCGGGGTGCGGCCCAAACCTTAGGGGGCTGTCGCATCCTCGGGGGAAGGTATATGTCATCCGCGAAAATGATGGCGTATGCGCTATCAGATTCCTGCACCGCCTTATGGTCGCGACGCCGCCGAGTTGACCAAATGCCCTATTCGCCGCCTTATGGTCGGCTGAAGATCGGGGTATGAGCGTCAGCCATGCCGATTCGACCGATATCGACAAATGGGATCGCGGCCTGACCGAGCACGTCGTCGCGCTGACCCGGCCGATCGTCAAGCACTATTTCCGTTCCGAGGTGCGCGGCCTGGACAATATCCCGCCCGGGGCGTCGCTGGTGGTGTCGAACCATTCCGGCGGGCTGACGTCGTTCGACCTGTCGGTGTTCGCCGTCGACTATTACGACAAATACGGCTACGAGCGCCCGCTGTATGCGCTGGGGTTCGACACGCTGTTCGGCGGGGTGGCCGGCGAATTCCTCAACCGCACCGGGGTCATTCGCGCGACGCGCGAAAACGCCGCCAAGGCATTGGCTTCCGGCGCCGTCGTATTGGTTTTCCCGGGCGGCGATTTCGACGTTTACCGGCCGAGCATGCGCGAGAACGTCATCAACTTCGGCGGCCGGACCGGCTATGTCACCACGGCCATGGAGGCGGGGGTGCCGATCGTCCCGGCGGTATCCATCGGCGGGCAGGAGGGCCAGCTGTACCTGAGCCGCGGCACCTGGCTGTCACGTCTGCTGCGGCTCACCAAGTTCGAGCGCAAGTACTTCCGAACCGACATCCTGCCAATAACTTTCGGGTGGCCGTTCGGGCTGAGCGTGCTCGCCCCGGTCAACGTGCCGCTGCCCACCAAAATCGTCACCGAGGTGTTGAAGCCCATCGACGTCGCCACCGAATTCGGCGGGGCCGCCGACGTCGAGCACCTCGACGCGCTGGTGCGCGGGCTGATGCAGAAGGGCCTCGACGCGCTGGCGGCCAAGCGCCGCTTCCCGATCTTCGGCTAGGCCTCGGTGGGTTGCAGCATCCGGCCGGCGACGCGCGCCGAGATGGAACCGGGACCCAATCGGGCGAAGGTGGACGTGAACCGGTTGCGGAACCCGGGGACGACGACTGGGCGCCCCTTGTCCAAGGCTTTCAGCCCGGCGGCGACGACGGGTTCGGGCGGCGCGAGGCGCCGATAGACCGCGGTGTGCGAGACGTCTTCGCCGAGGGCGTCGACGAACCCGGTCCGGGTTGGGCCGGGGCAGAGCGCCGTCACGGTGACGCCGGATTTGCGGGTCTCCGCCCACAGGGCCTGGCTGAGTGACAGCACGAACGCCTTCGAGGCGCCGTAGGTGGCCTGATACGGGCCGGGCTGAAAGGCGATGGTGGAGGCCACATTCAGGATGCCGCCGCGCCCGCGGGTCAGCATGCCCGGCAGCACGGCGTGGGTCAGCCGCACCAGCGCGTCGACGTTGACGGCGACCAGCTCGTGCTCGCGCCGCGCGTCGACCTCCGCGAATGGGCCGTAGGTGCCGAATCCGGCGTTGTTGACCAGGATGTCGACGTCTTTGCCGGCCAGGCGGGCGATCAGGTCGTCGGTGCCTTCGTCGGTGCCCAGGTCGCCGACGACGAGTTCGGCGTCCTGGTCGATTTTCTGCGCCACCGCCTTGAGGCGGCTTTCGTCGCGGCCGGCGAGCACGAGGCTGTGACCGCGTTGGGCGAGCTGCTCGGCAAAGATTGCGCCCAGTCCGGAGCTGGCGCCGGTGATGACGGCGATAGACATTGCTAGACACCTTTTTTCGTGATCGGGCGGACGGCCAGGGCGTGGCTGACGAAGCCGACCGCCGTCCCGAGGATCGGCCAGATCGGCCAGAAGTATGTCACGCCCGTCGCCGCCCAGATGGTGAGAACGACCGTAGTCATCACTGCGAACGCGACGAGGTGGAGGTGCACGCTCGCGCGGGCCGCTCGCGCGGCGGCGGCGCGGCGGCGGGGGTCGGCGCGCCGGATGCGATGCAGCGGCAGGTCGGCGACGAGCTGCCTGAGCTCCCCGGCGGTCCGGGTTTGGTACGCGGCCTGGAGCCGCCGGTCGTACTCGTCGAGCTGGAGGTAGCCCTGGGCGAGCGCCTGGCCCAGGTTCGTGGCGGTCCTCTGCCGGTCGCGGTCGCCGGCCCGAGCGATGGTGGTGGTTGTCATGAGTCCGGTCCCTTCATGGGGGATGTGAATAGCATTAACATAGTACGGAATGTTAATGTCGTCAACATGTTGCGTCCTGCAAGTTGGATTGGACTAGCGGGTGAAAGTCCCGTCCGGGTAGGCACCGGAGCGCCGGGTAGCA
>NZ_LZKE01000227.1:0-26392 GCF_001672675.1 Mycobacterium sp. E2327 | reverse complement strand
CCAGCGCGCTTTCCTTAACCGTCGCCGCGCCGAGCAGCGACCAGCCGATCTGGAGCGGGATGGGGCCGTTCGGCAGCCATGGCTGCTCGGCGACCGCGTCGGCCACCTTCCACGTCCCCCGCTCGACGACGCCGAGCGCCGCGTCGATCAGCTTGTAGTGCTGCACGCCGCTGCCGAATGCCTCGGACTCGACCCAGGCGATGACACACTCGCCCGGTTCGAATGCGGCTTCGCTCTGCACGGCGCGGATCAAGTCTTCATTGTGCAGGTGACCGTCGCCAAAGTTAAAGCCGATCAGAGAGTTGCACACGAATTCACCCTCGCGCACGGTGCGGGTGTCGACGTCGGGCAGGCGGTTCAACAGCAGCGACAACAAGCCGCGTCCCTGGCTGTGCATGCTGCGCCAAGCGATCGCCTTCTGCAGGGTGATCTCCGCCCACTTGGGCTCGTAGCCGCCCTTGATGAACTGATCGATCTGGTTTGACGCGGTGCGGGTGACCCGGTTCAGTTTCTGTTCGGCGCCCGGCGTGAACGTCCACAGCGCCGAGGCCCAGTTGCCCGCGTACTGCCGCATCGAGGGCAGGAAGGACACCTTGTCCGGCCGCAGGTTGCCCAGCACCGGGTAGGACAGCAGGGCGGCGGCGATCACGAGGGCGAGCCAGGGTGGCGTCATGTCCCACGGGGCGTAACCGTTCCAGTTCGGGAACCCGAGGAACAAGAAGATCGTGGTGTACGCGAACACGACGTTCCATTCCAGCGGCACCGCCAGCGGGAACGTCGAGATGATGAACAGGTGGAAGCCCACCATCAACATCGCCGCCGCCAGCGTCAGCCACCTGCTCGTCGAGAAAAACAGCACCAGTGGGGCGGCGATCTCGACGGTGGTGCCGTTCACGTGCGCCATGAAGTCCGCGAGCCGCGACGGCCGCATGTCGCGCCCGAAGTCGCGATAGTGCGCCCGGCGCACCCGGGTGGGCAGGTAGATTGTGTTGCTGACCATCGGCGGGATGACGTTGGAGAAGTGCTTACCGAA
Source organism: Mycobacterium sp. E2327 (assembly GCF_001672675.1). NCBI lineage: Bacteria > Bacillati > Actinomycetota > Actinomycetes > Mycobacteriales > Mycobacteriaceae > Mycobacterium > Mycobacterium sp. E2327. Next base: position 25,359 of record NZ_LZKE01000227.1, on the reverse strand, counting down.
TTTCGAGAACCCGGCACCGATCCACACCACCACGATGAGCAACTTGCACGCGATGATCATGTTGACGAACGGCAATGCGGCGAAGAAGAACAGCGCCGGCAAGTACTGTTCGCCGCGGGCGCCGAGGAAGATGGTTTTGTCGCGCAGCCCGATCAGCACCAGCAGCGCGATCGGCGCGACGAGCAGCGCGGGGTTCACCAACCCGGAAGTGTTGTGGGGCAACGCCTTTGACAGCGAATCGCTGTGCACGCCGGGCGACAGGAGCGCGACGGCGAGGCTGCCCAGCAGCGCCACGTACACCGCGATGTCGAACCAGGTCCGCCGGTCACCGGCGGTGAACGGCACCCACTTCCACGGGCGCAGCCGGATGGTGCCGGGCCGGGCCCAGAACAGGATGCCGCCGGTCATCGGCTTGACCTTGCCGGCCAACGGTCCCCATGAACCGGCGACGCCGATGGCTTCCAGCAGCACCGTCCAGAGGATCGCCTTCTGGTAGACGATCGGTTGGTTCCACCACTGGGTGACGTGCCAGAAGGCGGGCAGCCCCGAGGTCGCCGTCGCGACCGTGATGCCACCGATCGCGAAGAACACGACCAACTTCAGGAGGTAGATGGTGTGCACCATCCTCGGTGAGCCGAAGCCGTTTTCGGCCCAATCGAGGACGAGGATCCGCGTTCGCTCCGTCAGTGGCTTCTTGAGGAAGCTGTCCGGGTCGACCGCTGGGAGAACGGGCTTGGTGAATCCCATTTCCTTCGCTCCTTCGGCGTCGGGAGTAAGCGTGGCCGCAACGCTAGGTTCCGTGTGCGGCGGGACACAGTCGCCGATCGACAAAACCGCTCGCCGGAGTTATCGCCAGAAGACAACGTCGCGTCTAACGTCATTGAGGTGAAGAAATCGCACTTCGACGACTTGAACGTCGGGGTGAGGAGTTGTGTCGCCGAGGTCGCCGGCCGATTGCACGGGCGGTTGGCCGACGCGACGGCGGAGATCCATCGCGCCCTGGAAAACCAGATCCCGGACCTGCCGCGCGATGCACGGATCATGGAGCTGCTCGGTGCGAGCATCGAGGGCAACGTCGACACGATGTTGCACGCGTTGCGCTACGACATCGCGGTCGAGCGCGTCGAGGCGCCGACCGCGGCGCTGGAGTATGCCCGCCGATTGGCGCAGCACGGGGTGCCCGTCAACGCGCTGGTGCGCGCCTACCGGCTCGGCCAGCGCCGCATGAACGAGCTGATCTTCGCCGAGCTGCGCGAGGTCGATATCCCGGACGGGTTGCGGGTGGCGGTCATCGAGACGATGAGCGCCGCGATGTTCTCCTACATCGACTGGATGTCCCAACAGGTCGTCGCCGTCTACGAAGACGAACGCGAGCGGTGGCTGGAGAACCAGAACAGCCTGCGCGGCCTGCGGGTGCGCGAGGTGTTGGCGGCCACCAAGACCGTCGACGCCGACGCGGCCACCACGGCGATCCGCTATCCGCTGCGCTGGTACCACCTGGGGCTCGTCACGTGGTACACGGAGGGCGATGGCGCGGCCGACGACCTGGCCAGGCTGCAACGATTCCTGCGTGAGCTGGGCGAAGCCGTCGCCTCCGACGCCGGGCCGCTGTTCGTGGCCGCCGACCAAAGCTGCGCATGGGGGTGGCTGCCGTACCGTGCCGCGCCGATCGACGCCGCCGACCTGGTCACGAAGATCCGCCGGTTTGTGCTGACCCGTCCGGACTCGCCGAACGTGGCGCTCGGGTCGGCCGGAGCCGGTGTCGAAGGTTTTCGCCGCACCCACCGGGAAGCGATGGAGGCCCGCGGCGTCGCGGCGGCCGGGCGGCGGCCGAACGCTTCGACTCCGACGGTGGTCGCCGCCACCGATCCGGGGCTGTCGGTCGTGGCGGGACTGGGCGGCGACGTCGACCGAATGCGGGGCTGGGTCGCCACGGTGCTCGGTGATCTCGCGAGCGACACCGACAACGACGCGCGACTGCGGGAGACGTTGCGTGTCTTCCTGGGTTGCGGTTCCAGCTACAAGCTGGCCGCCGAGGAATTGAACATGCACTTCAACTCGGTCAAGTACCGGGTCGGCCGTGCCGTCGCGAGGCGCGGGCGGGAGATCGGCACCGACCGGCTCGACGTGGAGGTGGCGCTGCTCGCCTGCCACTGGTACGGAAGCGCGGTGCTGCGCCAACCCTGAGGGTCAGCCCATCGCGGGAGCGGCGACGCGACGAGGCACCGCGAGCCGCGGGAGGCGAACCGCCGCGACCGCACGGAACGGCCGGTAGGTCGGTCGCAGGTCGCGGAAGAAGTGGACGGCGTGAACGGTCACCGGAATCAGCACGGGGGCGAAGATCGCCGTCACGTAGCTCGCGATCACCAGCATTGATTCGAACATGATGTGCCTGCGTTTCCCCGCTGAGCGGAATCGAAGATGTTGCGGTCTGATTCGCGGCAGAACTTAACGGCGCCGGCCGCCGCACGGATGTCGCCGAGCAACGAACTTGCGACGCGTTGTTGTCTTCCGGCGACAATCGGGCGCCGCGGACGACCCGTTATCACAGAGCGCTGCGAGATATTGGCCCCGCCATTGTGCGATACCGAATTGTGTCGCCAAAGACATTTTCTTTACGCAGACGAGGGCGAATCATATTGACATGACGAATACCGATCAGACCGTGTTTGAAGGTCCATTACGGCAGCTTGCCCGCAGTGCTTGGCAGCTGCTCCTGCTCATCGGCCTCGCCGCGGTGGCGCTGGGCGTCATCGTGCTGGTCTGGCCTGGCAAGACGCTGCTGGTAGCGGGTGTCCTGTTCGGCATCTACCTGGTGGTATCCGGCATCGGATACATGTTTGCTGCATTTGGCACGCACGCCGGTGCGGCAATGCGCGTGCTGGCATTCCTCACCGGCGTCGTTTCGCTGGTGCTGGGATTCTTCTGCTTCCGCGATAAATTCGAGGCGATCTGGCTCTTGGCGCTGTGGATCGGCATTGGCTGGGTTTTCCGGGGCATGACGCTGCTCGTCGCTGCGCTGTCCTTTGATCACATGCCCGGACGCGGCTGGCAGGCGCTCTCCGGTGTGATCCTCGTGATCGGCGGCGGCGTGCTGATCATCTCGCCGATCGATTCGATGGCGGTCCTGACCCTGGTGGCCGGGTGGTGGCTGATAGTCATCGGCATCATGGACGTCATCACGGCGTTCCAAACCCGCAGCCGGGCGAAGGCGTTGACCGGCTAGGGCAGTCGCCGCTCGACCTCGAAGGCCAGGCACAGCTCGGCGAGATCCCTTGGCCGCGAGAGGGATCGGCTCGTCAGCTCCTCGATGCGGCGCAACCGGTGCCGCACGGTGTTGGGGTGGCAGAAGATCTTCGCCGCGGTGTCGTTGGCCGAGCCGCCCGCCTCGACCCAGGCCCGGAACGTGTCGATCAGGATGGCGCGTTCCTCGTCGGGCAGTTCGTCGACGCGCGACAGCACCATCGATTTGATCCTGGCCATCGCTTCGGGCGCGCTGACCGCCGCGACGGCGAGCGGGGTGTCGTCGAAAAGGGAGACCAGCGATTCGCCGGAGGGCTTGCCGGTGACCGCGACCCTGGCCAGTCGCAGCGCGTCGCTGGTGTCGGCAAGCTCCTGAAACGCCGGGCTGATGCCGACTCGCGCGATTGCGGCCTGGCGGAGCACCTCGACGAGGGCGTTCAGCCCGTCGGTCGGTTCCGGGCCCCGGAGGTGGACAATGCCCACCTGCAGGTCGGGCAGCAGCCGCCACGCCGACCGGATGTCGCGGGCCGACAGCTTGTTCTCGATCGCCGGCAATCCCAGCTTCCCGATCGCGGGCAGCTCGGCCGCCACCACGGCGTAGGGTCCCGAGGTGGGCAATCGCAGCAAATCGGCTGCCTCCCAAAGGCTTTGGCTGTCGGTGATGCGGTGAGCCAGCAGCGCTTCCACCAACGCCGACCGTTCTTCCTCGCGCTCGAGAATCTGCGTGGTGAGCTGCTGGCGGTAGGCGGTGGCCATCGCCTGGGTGAAGGTGTCCTGTGCGAAGAAGATCCGGGCGGTGGCATCCAAGATGGCGTCGGTCGGTATCGCCGCGGCCCGGGCGACGGACAGGGTCTCCTCCCACGCGGCGCGAAAACCGATGCGATAGGCGGTCATCACCGCCGGCAGCGGCACACCGGCGAGCGCGCGCTCGGTGCCGGTGCGCTCCGCGGGCGAGACGTCGACGTCGGCGCCGCCGGTGAGCGAGTCGAAGATGAACGTCATGTTCGCGACGCAGCTTTCGGCCACTTGTTCCTTCGTGACGACGCTGCCGTCGCGGTAGGCCGCGATCTCGCGGCACAGTTGGTCGGCCATCGCCATCCCCAACTCCGGGGCACGGGCCAGCATGAGCCTGCCGAGTTCCACGACGTGTGGGTCCACCGTTGCGCCCGGCCGGACGCCGCGGCTTTTCGATGCCACGCCCATACCGCAAACCTTATTCCCGGACGCCGGCGAATGTGACGGGTCACAGCCAACCGGCGCGGAGGTTGTTTCGCGCAACATTGTCCCCCAGGGCCGCCCGGATCACGCTTGATGCACGCAGGAAACCACGTCCCGGAGGCACCCCATGACCTCGTTGAGCGCCAACCTCGTCGCATCGAAAGATCGCCACCCAGAACAGGTGGCGCTGCGCTGCGACGACTTGCGGTTGTCCTACGCCGAATTCGACGCCGCCGCGGCCCGGGTCGCGACGCTGCTCGAGCGCGCGGGAATCGGCCCGGGCGACCGGGTGGGCGTGATGCTGCCCAACACGCCGGCGTTCGCCGTCGTGTTCTACGGCATCATGTATCGGGGCGCCGTCGCGGTCCCGATGAATCCCCTGCTCAAACACCGCGAGGTGGCCTACTACCTGTCCAACACCGCCGCCAAGGCGTTGTTCGCGACGCCGGCCTTCGCCGAGGAGGCGACCGGCGCAGCGGCCGAGACGGGGGCGCACTGCTGGATCGTCGACGACGCCGCGCTGGCGGACCTCATCGCCGACCTGCCCGCCCAAACCTCCCCGGTGCCGCGCGACGACGACGACGTCGCCGTCGTCCTGCACACGTCCGGGACCACGGGCAAACCCAAGGGCGCCATGCTGACCCACGGCAACCTCGGTCGCAACGCCGAGGTCAGTATCCGGACGCTGGTCAACCTCGGGCCCGATGACGTGGTGATGGGCTGCCTGCCGTTGTTCCACGTCTTCGGGTTGACGTGCGCCCTCAACGGTTCTGTGCTCGGCGGTGCGACGCTGACGCTCATTCCGCGCTTCGACCCGGCCAAGGCCCTCGAGGTGATCGAGCGGGACGCCGTCACGGTGTTCGAAGGGGTGCCGACCATGTATTCGGCGTTGCTCGGCGTGGCCGACGAGGCGGCGCCCCGGGCGACGCGGAGCCTGCGTACCTGCGTCTCGGGCGGCGCGGCGCTGCCTCTGCAGGTCCTCACGGACTTCGAAAAGGCTTTCGGATGCACGGTTCTCGAGGGGTACGGGCTTTCCGAGAGTTCCCCGGCGGCCGCGTTCAACCATCCGGACCGGCCCCGCAAGGCGGGCTCGATCGGCACCCCGATCGAGGGCGTCGAGATGCGGGTGGTCGGCCCGGACGGGGTCGAGGTCCCGCGGGGGGAGACGGGCGAGATCCAGATCCGCGGCCACAACGTGATGAAGGGCTACTGGAACCTTCCGGACGCGACCAGGGCCGCGGTCACCGCCGACGGCTGGCTCAACACCGGCGACGTCGGGCGCGTCGACGAAGACGGCTATTTCTACATCGTCGACCGCACCAAGGACATGATCATCCGCGGCGGGTACAACGTCTATCCCCGCGAGATCGAGGAGGTGCTCTACGAGCACCCCGCGGTGGCCGAGGCCGCCGTCATCGGCGTCCCGCACGATTCCCTCGGCGAAGAGGTCGGCGCCGCCGTCGCGCTCAAACAGGGCGCGGCCGCGACGCCGGAAGAGTTGCGCGACTACGTCAAAGCGCGGGTGGCCGCGTACAAGTACCCGCGCCTGGTGTGGCTCGTCGACGCGCTGCCCAAGGGACCGACCGGCAAGCTTCTCAAACGCGAAATCACCGCCCCGACAACCGAAAGCACGCGATAGCCATGACCACCCAAACGACCAAGCCCGACGAGCTCGCCGCCCCGCTCGACCTGCTGCTGACCAGCGCCACCAAGCCGTTCGTCAGCCGGATGATGCCCGACGACACCTGGACCCGCTTCGGTGTCAACCTCGCCAAGCAACCCGGCGCGGTCGCCGGCCGGGTCGGCGCGCTGACGCGTGAGCTCGGCGCCGTCGCGGCGGGCAATTCGGAGCGCGTCCCGGCCCGGGCCGACAAGCGCTTTTCCGACCCCGCCTGGCAGGACAACCCGGTCCTGCACCGGATCATGCAGGCCTACCTCGCGGCGAGCGAGGCCGCCGAGGGGCTGCTCGTCGACGCCCAGCTGGATTGGCGGGACAACGAGAGAATGCGGTTCGTCATCGACAACCTTATCGAGGGCCTGGCCCCGAGCAACAACCCGCTGATCAGCCCGCTGGGCTGGAAGGCGATGATCGACACCGGCGGGCTTAGTGCCGTGCGCGGGCTGAAAGCCTTTGCGCGGGACATGCTTTCGAAGCCCAGGGTGCCCGCGATGGTCGAGCCCGACGCGTTCGTGGTGGGCGAGACCGTGGCCGTCACGAAGGGGGCGGTCGTCCTGCGGACGTCGATGTTCGAGCTGATCCAATACGCGCCTCAAACGCCGAAGGTCAACGAGATCCCGTTGCTGATGGTGCCGCCGGTGATCAACAAGTTCTACATCATGGACATCGCCCCCGGGCGCAGCATGATCGAGTACTTCGTCCAGCAAGGGCAACAGGTCTTCGCGATTTCGTGGCGCAATCCGCAAAAGCGGCACCGGGACTGGGGCTTCGACGCGTACGGTGCCGCGATCGTCGAGGCGATGGACGCGGTGCAGAAGATCGCCGGAACCGACAGCACCCACCTGCTGGCCACCTGCTCGGGTGGCATCCTGGCGGCGATGACGGCGGCCCACCTCGCCGACATCGGCGAGGGCGACCGCATCGCGGGCCTCAACCTGTCGGTCACCGTGCTCGACGAGACTCGGGCCGGTTTCGCGGCCGCCATGATGAGCGACCGCGCGGCCCAGGCGGCGATTCGGGTCTCGCGCCGGAAGGGCTACCTGGACGGGCGCGACATGGCGGAGATGTTCGCCTGGCTGCGGCCCACCGACCTGGTCTGGCGCTACTGGGTGAACAACTATGTGCAGGGCCGCAAGCCGGCGGCTTTCGACGTCTTGTTCTGGAACGCCGACACCACCCGGATGACCGCCGCGTTGCACCGCGACATGATCCTGATGGCACAGCGCAACGCCCTGGTCACCCCGGGCGCGCTCACCATGCTGGGCAGTCCGGTCGACCTGGGGAACGTCACCGCCGACGCGTACGTCGTCGGGGGGATCGCCGACCACATCTGCCCGTGGCAGGCTACCTATCGCAGCGCGCGACTGCTGGGCAGCAAGGACAACCGCTTTGTGCTGTCGACCAGCGGCCACATCGCCGCGTTGGTCAACCCGCCCGGCAACCCCAAGGCGTCGTTCCGAACCGGTCCCGTCGATGCCGAAGACCCGAAGCAGTGGCTGGAGTCGTCGCAGAAGTCCAGCGACTCCTGGTGGCCGGACTACGCCGGCTGGCTCGCCGAGCGCAGCGGCCCGCAGGTCGACGCCCCGGCAGTCCTTGGGGCAGAAGGCCTTCCGCCGCTCGGTCCGGCCCCCGGCGGTTATGTGATGGAAAAGTGAGCAAGCGTGGCGCGCCGCGGCGGCGCCTGCGCGTGGTAACGCCGAGCACGATCGGCGAGGAGCGCTATGTCAGCGCGGGCGGTCAGCGGATCCGGGTGAACCTGCGCGAAGGAACGGGCGTGCCACTGGTGCTGTGCAACGGCATCGGCGCCAGCCTCGAGGTGCTCGACCCGCTGGTCGAACAGCTGCCGATGACCGTGATCAGGTTCGACGTGCCGGGCACCGGGGGATCGCCGACCTCGCCGCTGCCGTATGGGATTCCCTACCTCGCCTGGGTTTTGGGCCGGGTGCTGTCCCAACTCGGCATCAGCGTGGTCGACATCTTCGGGCTGTCCTGGGGCGGTGCCCTGGCGCAGCAGTTCGCCTTCCAGAACCCGCGCCGTTGCCGTCGCATGGTGTTGGTGGCGACCGGCACCGGCGTGCTGATGGTGCCCGCTCGCTTATCGGTGCTGTCCAAAATGATTACCCCGCGCAGGTTTTCGGATCCCGACTACGCCGCCTCGATCGCTGGTGACCTCTACGGCGGCACCGTGCGCGCCCACGGTGAAGACGTGGCGCGCCTGTTCGTGCGGCAGTTGCACGCCGGATCGAAGATGGGCTACCTGCACCAACTGCTCGCCGGGTCGATTTGGACGAGCCTGTTCGCGCTGCCCGCCGTGCGGCAGGAGACGCTGATCGTGTCGGGCACCGACGACCCGATCATCCCGGTGGTCAACGCCCACATCCTGCACCGGCTGCTGCCCCATTCCATTCTGCACCTGCATTCGGGCGGTCATATCGACATCGTGCACAACGCGACCGAACTCGCCCCCGTCATCGAGGGATTTCTCAGCGAGGCGGGCGACCGACCTTAGGCTGCAACACCTTTGGCGCGCGAGCCTAACCTGGCTGCGAAATTTGGCGCGGATTTTCGCAGTGCGGTTACGCTCGCGGACCCGGGGGCACGCGCCTAGGCCCGGATGTCCGCGGTGACCGCGCCAGTCAGCCGGATCAGGTCCTGCGGCAAGACGGCGACGTCCCACCCGCGACGGCCGGCGCTGCAGTACACCCGGTCGAAGGCGAGCGCGCCGGCGTCGACGACCGCGGGCAGGCGCTTGCGTTGCCCGAACGGCGACACCGCGCCGACGATGTATCCCGTAGCCCGTTGGGCCGCACCGGGTTCGGCCATCTCGGCCCTGGCCACTCCCAGCGCCGCGGCGGCGGCCTTGAGCGACAATCTGGACGCCGCGGGCACCATCGCGACGGCCAGCCCATTCGGCACGGCGATGATCAGCGTCTTGTAAATCTGCTCCGGCACCACGCCGGCCCGGCCCAGCGCGTGGACCGCCTCCACGCCGAACGACGATTCCCGCGGATCGTGATCGAACTTGACGATCTCGTGCGGCACACCGGCTTTGACGAGCGCCGCGATGGCCGGCGTCGCAGCCACTTTGGGGTCCTTAAGGCCCGGTATACCCCGGCGGGTTGACGCCGTCGACCCAGAAGTCGACGCCGAGCTTGGAGCCGGGGATGCAGTCGTAGACCGACAGATCCTTGACGCCGGATTCCACCAGCACGTCCTCACAGAGCAGCATGTTGCCGGTGTACTCGCGGGCGGGCTTGTTGAGGATGACGTAGGCCGCGTCGGAATACACCTCGGGCTTGCGGGCCCGGCCCATCGCCTCGTCGCCGCCGAGCAGGTTCTGCACCGCGGCCGTGGCGACCAGCGTGCGCGGCCACAGCGTGTTCGACGCGATGCCCGCCTCGCGCATCTCCTCGGCGATCCCGAGCGCGCACAGCGTCATGCCGAACTTGGCCATCATGTAGGCGGTCGGCTTCAACCACTCCTTGCCGAGCAGCACCGGCGGCGACAGCGTCAGGATGTGCGGGTTCTCCCGGCCCTTCATGTGCGCCAGGCAGGCCTGCGAGACGGCGTACGTGCCGCGCACCTGGATGCCGTTCATCAGGTCGAACCGCTTCATCGACACCTCGGTGATCGAGCCCAGGTTGATCGCCGACGCGTTGTTCACACAGATGTCGATGCCGCCGAACTGCTCGACGGTCTTGGCCACCGCCGCCTCGACCGAATCCGGGTCGCGGACGTCCCCGACGATCGGCAGGGCCTGCCCGCCCGCGTCCTCGAGCTCCTTGGCGGCCGTATATACCGTGCCCGGCAGCTTGGGGTGCGGCTCGGCGGTCTTGGCGATCAGCGCGACGTTGGCGCCGTCCTGCGCGGCGCGTTTTGCGATCGCCAGGCCGATTCCACGACTGGCACCGGAGATGAACATGGTCTTGCCGTTCAGGGACATGGCGTCACATTAACGCCACGCCCGAACCGCTCCCGATTCCGCCCGGGAAATAGCCGGCTGCCCCATGCTGTTAAAACAGTCGGTTTCTGATGCAGATGCGCAGCCCGGACGGACACTGTCGGGGGCAGCCTTTAGATTGGGAGGAGCAGTCTGGTGCCAACCGCGACGTGCCTAATGGGCGCTGCCCAGCGGGACGAGCAGTTGACCCGGTCGCTTGCGAGCTCGGCGGCTTTCTGGGTGCCGGCCGGCGACATCGCTGCAGAAGGGACCGTGTTACTGAAGATGGCCGATACCGACGGCGAGGCGACTCTGGGGGCTGCCGAGCCGGCACCGCCGCAGGAGACGGACGAGGAACTCACGGCGCGATTCGAGCGCGACGCGATTCCGCTGCTGGACCAGCTCTACGGTGGTGCGCTGCGCATGACGCGCAACCCCGCCGACGCCGAGGACCTTCTGCAAGAAACGATGGTGAAGGCCTACGCGGGCTTCCGCTCGTTCCGGGCCGGCACCAACCTCAAGGCCTGGCTGTACCGGATCCTGACCAACACCTACATCAACAGCTACCGCAAGCGGCAGCGCCAGCCGGCCGAGTACCCGACGGAGGAGATCACCGACTGGCAGTTGGCGTCCAACGCCGAGCACTCCTCGACCGGACTGCGTTCGGCGGAGGTCGAAGCGCTCGAGGCGCTGCCCGACAACGAGATCAAAGAGGCGCTGCAGGCGTTGCCGGAGGAGTTCCGGATGGCCGTCTACTACGCCGACGTCGAGGGTTTCCCGTACAAGGAAATCGCCGAGATCATGGACACGCCGATCGGGACGGTAATGTCTCGGCTGCACCGCGGCAGACGTCAGCTGCGCGGTCTCCTGGCCGACGTGGCCAAGGAGCGCGGATTCAACCGTGGCCAACATGCGCACGAGGAGGTGCCGTCATGAGCGAGTCTGCCGGCCCTGCCGAGCCCCGCGCCGATGACAGCCATTCCCACGGCCTGGGCTGCGCCGAAGTGATCGCTGAGGTATGGACCCTGCTCGACGGCGAGTGCACGCCCGAGGCGAAGGAGCGGCTGCGCCAGCACCTCGAGGCGTGCCCCGGATGCTTCCAGCATTACGGCATCGAGGAACGCCTCAAGGCGCTGATCGCGACCAAGTGCACGGGCGAGAAGGCCCCCGAGGGCCTCAAGGAACGCCTCCGGCTGGAAATCCGCCGGACCACCATCATCCGAGGGGTGGAGTAGCTACTCCGTCAGGAGTTGGGCCGCTTGCCGTGGTTGGCCTTGCTGTACTTGCGGTCGCGCTTCTTTCGGCCACGCTTGGCCATCTCTTCGAACCTCCGTGATTGGTCGGGCGCCGCGCACCCGTTAGCTTGTCTCACATTGTCTCACGCCCCGCGTGCCGCGGTCCCGGCCGGTCCTGTGGTTCGATATACATGAGCTCAACAGACCAGCAGTCGGCATGCACCAACGGCCAGGATGAGTGGGGTGAAGATGGCGGAGGATGTTCGCGCCGAGATCGTGGCCAGCGTGCTCGAGGTCGTTGTCAGCGAGGGTGACCAGATCGGCAAGGGCGACACGGTGGTGCTGCTGGAGTCGATGAAGATGGAGATCCCGGTCCTGGCCGAAGTCGACGGCACCGTCAGCAAGGTGAGCGTGTCGGTGGGCGACGTCATTCAGGCGGGCGACCTTATCGCCGTCATCAGCTAGCCGCTTGGGCCGTTCGTATCTGCCGCCGGGAATCGACGCGGGGGTGATGGATGTCCACGCTCGGTGATCTGCTCGCCGAACACACGATGCTGCCGGGCAACGCGGTGGATCACCTGCACGCGGTGGTGGGGGAGTGGCAGCTGCTGGCCGACCTGTCGTTCGCCGACTACCTGATGTGGGTTCGCCGCGACGACGGCGTGCTGGTGTGCGTGGCGCAGTGCCGCCCGAACACCGCGCCCACGGTGCTGCTCACCGACGCCGTGGGCAGCGTCGTCCCCGCCGACCGGCTGTCGCTCGTCGCCGAGGCTTTCGACACCGGAGCCGTCGTGCAGGAACACCCTGCGGGCCAACAACATTCGTCGGAGCTGCCCGGCCCGCACGTCGAGGCGTCCCCCGTGCGCTACGGCGGCAACGTGGTCGCGGTGCTGACCCGGCACCAAACCGCGGAAGCCGCCGTCCGCGCGTCCGGCCAGCTGGAGACCGCCTACCAGGAATGCGCCACGGACCTCATGCACATGCTCGCCGAGGGCACCTTCCCCGACGTCGGCGACGTGGTCATGTCGCGCTCGACCCCCCGCGCCGGCGACGGCTTCATCCGCCTCGACGTCGACGGTGTCGTCGCCTATGCCAGCCCCAACGCGCTGTCGGCGTACCACCGGATGGGGCTGACGTCCGAGTTGGAGGGCCGCAACCTGGTCAAGGTGACTCGGCCGCTGATCTCCGACCCGTTCGAGGCGCAGGAGCTGGCCGAGCACGTGCTCGACCTGCTCGCCGGCGGGCGGAGCATGCGGATGGAGATCGACGCCGGGGGCGCCACGGTGTTGCTGCGGACGCTGCCGCTGGTGGTGCACGGTGCCAGCGCCGGTGCCGCGGTGCTGATCCGCGACATCACCGAGGTCAAGCGCCGCGACCGGGCCCTGATCTCCAAGGACGCGACCATCCGCGAGATCCACCACCGGGTGAAGAACAACCTGCAGACGGTGGCCGCGCTGCTGCGCCTGCAGGCCCGCCGGACCGCCAACGCCGAGGGACGGGAGGCGCTCATCGAGTCGGTGCGCCGGGTGTCGTCGATCGCCCTGGTCCACGACGCGCTGTCGATGTCGGTGGACGAGCAGGTGAACCTCGACGAGGTCATCGACCGGATCCTGCCGATCATGAACGACGTGGCGTCGGTGGACCGGCCGATTCGCATCAACCGGGTCGGCGACCTCGGCGTGCTGGACTCCGACCGCGCGACGGCCCTGATCATGGTGATCACCGAACTCGTCCAGAACGCGATCGAGCACGCCTTCGACCCGGCGGCCCAGGAAGGGTCCGTCACCATTCGCGCCGAGCGCTCGGCGCGCTGGCTCGACGTCGTCGTGCACGACGACGGCCGCGGACTGCCCGACGGGTTCAGCCTGGACAACTCCGACAGCCTGGGCCTGCAGATCGTGCGGACCCTGGTGTCGGCGGAGCTGGACGGGACGCTGGGGATGCGGCACGCCCCGGCCCGCGGCACCGATGTGGTGTTGCGGGTGCCGATCGGGCGGCGGACAAGATTGTTGATATAGACGGACGCCTACACAACGGTGCGGCCCCGACGATTGTCGGGGCCGCACCGTATGCAGACTGCGTCAGACTCCGCTGCGTGCCTTCGTCCGGGCGTTGCGACGCTTGAGTGCGCGCCGCTCATCTTCGCTCATGCCCCCCCAGACGCCCGAGTCCTGGCCGGTGTTCAGGGCCCACGACAGGCATTCCGTGGTCACCTGGCACCGATTGCAGACCAGTTTCGCGTCAGCGATCTGCGCGAGCGCCGGGCCGCTGTTCCCTACCGGGAAGAACAGCTCCGGGTCCTCGTCGCGACAGACCGCCTTGTGGCGCCAATCCATAAGTTGTTACTCCTCACTGAGTGCGCAGCAAGGCGCACGGTCTTTTTCTTCGGCTGTTAAAGCGTGCACAAGAAAAGGGTCCGCGCCCCTACATGAATTTCTGCATGCAACCTTTCGATCGTTTCACAGGCTCTACAGATGTCAATAGTCGTGCGTAGCTCGTGGGCTATCTCACTTCACAGACTTCTTATTCGAGCCCTTAGTCCGTTGTACTACACTGCCGGGCGATTTCCCCTGTGATTTTCGTCCGGTTAGCCGGTCTGTGCAGCTCAGAGGTGGTTTTTTCCGGGCGGTGCGACCACCGGCAGCGCATCCGGGACCGTCCTGAAAGTCATGGTCTGGCGCAGGCCGAGGTAGTCCCCGTCGAACTGGCTCGCCACCGGGCCGTCGGTCGAGGTCACCCGCAGGCAGGTGGCGTCGTCGTCGCGGATGAGCTGTTTCGGTTCGCCCTTCGGACCGTTGCCCAGCAGCTGGCTGACTAGCCGCAGCGTGGGGAACACCTTCATCTCGGTGAGTGCGAACACCCCGAGGCCCGACTCGAAGCTGCAGCCGGGGTTGGTGACCAGCGGGCGGCTGTTGCTGTAGGTCCACGGGCTGGTGTTGGACACCCACGCGAAGTGCACGCCGCTGACGGGCTCGCGGCCGGCCAGCTCCACCGTCAGGATCGGCGCGCGACGGCGAAAAGCCAAGGTGACGGGGATCGCCACGCGCCAGTAGCGCAACGGGGTGACCTTGACGCCCTTGTTGCGCTGCCTTTCCACCGCGGCCACCACCTCCGCGTCGACGCCCATCCCGGCGTTGATCACTGCCCACTGCTCCCCGCAGTCGATCAGGCTGATGCGGCGCCACGTCTGGTGACCGCGGTAGTCGTCGAGCAGCTGGATGAGCTGGTTGGTCGCGGCGACCGGGTCGGGCGAGATGCCCAGCGAGCGGGCCAGCACGTTCGCCGAACCGCCGGGCACCACCGCGAGGGCGGGCACGTGCCCCGAGGCCGCCGTGCCGGGGCGGCCCAGCAGGCCGTTCACCACGCCGCTCACCGTGCCGTCGCCGCCGTGCACGACGACCAGGTCGACCCCGTCCTCGACCGCCTTGTGCGCGAGTTCGGTGCCGTGACCCCGGTGACCGGTGTGTTCGACGGTCAGCTGCAGGCGGCTCTTGAGCGCGTGCGCGAGAAGGTCGCGACCGGCTGCGGTGGTGGACGTGGCTGTGGGATTCACGATCAGCACGGCGCGCATGATCCACGAGCTTAGGCGGGGCCGTTATGGCCCCGCTGTGCGGCAATGGCCCGTGACTACGCTGGCGCTGTGAACCCGCGCGCCCCGTCCGCCGTCCGCGCGGCGGGTGTGATCGTCGCGGTAGAGGGTGTGGCGGCGCTGCTCATGGCGGCGGTGCTGGTGGTGCGGGGAATCGCGGGGGCCGACCAACGCGTGGTCAACGGGCTGGGCACGGCCGTGTGGTTCCTCCTCGTCGGCGCCGTGGTGCTCGCCGCGGGGCGCGCGCTGGTGCTCGGCAAGCGCTGGGGCCGTGGGTTGGGCGTCTTCACGCAACTGTTGTTGCTGCCCGTGGCGTGGTACCTGGCGGTCGGCTCGCACCGGCCGGCGTTCGGCGTTCCGCTGGGCGTCGTGGCGCTGAGCGTGTTGGTCTTGCTCTTCACTCCGGCGGCGGTGCGTTGGGCAGCCGGCCGCGATCAGGGCCGCTCCGCCAGCTCGGCCAACGGCGGGCCGGACAGCCGGTAGGTGGTCCATTCGCGCTGCGGCGCGGCGCCGACGCCGTCGTACAGCGCGATCGCGTCGACGTTCCAGTTCAGCACCGCCCACGACAACCGGGTGTAGCCGTTGTCGAGGCACTCGCGGGCCAGCGCCGACAGGAGCTTGCGGGCCAGGCCGCGGCGGCGAAAACCGGGCCGCACGAACAGGTCTTCTAGGTAGATGCCCGCCACCCCGTCCCAGGTGGAGAAGTTCATGAACCACAACGCCATCGCGGCGACTTCGCCGTCGACCTCGGCCACGTGCCCGTGCAGGATGGGTGAATTGCCGAAAAGCGCTGCCGAAATTTGCGTTTCGGTGACGGTACATTGCTCGGGGGCACGTTCGAATTCGGCGAGCGCGTGAATCATGTCGGTAATATCGCCGGCGTCCGCCGGGTTGGTGCTGCGGATGTTTTCCGTCATTGCCCGGCTCCCAGCGCGCTCAAAATGGTGGCGAATTTCGTTGTGGTTTCGGCGAGTTCGGCGTCGGGGTCGGATTCGGCGACGATGCCCCCACCGGCGCGCGCGAGCGCGGTGCGGCGGTCGGCCGACAGCTGCGCGCAGCGCAGCGACACCACCCAGCGGCCGTCGCCGCCGGCGTCGCACCAGCCCACGGCTCCCGCGTAGAAGCCGCGGTCACCCTCCAGCTCGGCGATGAGCTCGGTCGCGGCCTTTGTCGGAACGCCGCCGACCGCCGGGGTGGGGTGCAGGGCCAGCGCCAGATCGATTGCGGTGGTGGACTTGTCGCGCAGGCGGCCACTGATCGGGGTGCACAGGTGCCAGACCGCCGCGGTGCGGCTCAACTGGGGTTCTTCGGCGATGGTCAGTTCGTCGCACAGCGGTTCCAGCGCCGCCCGCATGGTGTCGATCACTAGGCGATGTTCGTGGCGGTCCTTGGCGGAACGGGCCAGCGCGGCCCCGTTGGCCGCGTCGGCTTCCGGGTCGGCGGCCCGCGGGGCCGAACCGGCGAACGGCTGGCACACCACGCGATCGCCGGTGCGCGCGACCAGAAGTTCGGGGCTGGCGCCCACCAGCGCCACGCCCGCGTAGTCGTCGCCGGCGGCACTCAGGTCCACGAGGTAGCCGTAGGCGGCCGGGTCGGCGGTGACCAGCCGGCGCAGGATCACGCGGGCATCCAGCGGCGCGTCGGCGACCAGTTGCAGGGCGCGGGCCAGCACCACCTTGTGCAGCGGGTTGGCTTCCGCCGCCAACTCGTCGCGGGCGCGAACGATCCGGGCGCGGTAGTCGGCCGGCGGCGGGACCGCGGCGGCGACGCGCACCGGCGGCAGCGGGCCCGCCGGCCAGTCGGGCGGCCCATCGGTGGAACGGACGGCGCCCGGCACCAGCAGGGCTGCGGGCCGGCTCACGTCGAATGGCAACGCGCCCAACACTATTGGGGCGGATCCAGACCCCAGCGCCTCCTGGGCAGCAGCGACGTCGCTGTAGCTGGTGCGCACCCCGTCGGCGACCATCGTCCCCTGGGGCCCGCACAGCGCGAACGGCGGTTCGGCGCTCACCCGGGTGCGATCGCCTGTGGGTTGCCCGTCAGCCCGAGCGCCATGAGCTGTCGCACTCCGTGCTCGAACCCGCACACGGCGAACGAGCCGGCGAGCATCCAGAACCGGCTGCCCTCGACCAGCGGCAACTCCACCCAGCGCGTGATCACCGAGCGGGAGAAGTGGCTGTGGCCGACGAACACCACGTCGCGCGTGCCCATGTGCCCCAACGCAAATTCGACGGCCTTGTCCGCGCGGTCGCTGACCTGCGCCACGCTCTCGCCGCCCGGGCATCCGTGCGTCCACACCAGCCAATCAGGGTCGGATTCCCGGATCTGCGGGGTCGTCAGCCCCTCGTAGTCGCCGTAGTCCCACTCGGCGAGCATGGGGGACACCTCATCGACGGTGAGGCCGGCCAACTTGGCGGTGGTCAGCGCTCGAATGCGCGGGCTGCTGACGACGAGCGGGTCGGCGAGGTGCAGTTCGCTGAGAACGCGGCCGGCGAGCTCGGCCTGGACCCGGCCGTGATCGGTGAGCTCGAGGTCGGTGCGACCCGTGTGCTGGCCCGATTTGGACCACGGTGTCTCGCCGTGGCGGAGCAGCACCAGCCGGTGGTTGTAGATGCCCATGCCGACCGATTCTGCCGGACGACATCCCGGGCCGTTTGCTTAGAGCGCATGGCCACCGAACATGCCAGGATGGGCACTGTGACCGTGGCAACACAAGGAGGGGCGGGCGCTAGTGAGTAAGACCCGGGTATTGGCGGTGGCCAACCAGAAGGGCGGGGTCGCCAAGACGACCACGGTCGCGTCGCTTGGGGCGGCGATGGCGGACGAGGGCCAGCGGGTGCTGCTGGTGGACCTCGATCCGCAGGGTTGCCTGACCTTCTCGCTCGGCCAGGACCCCGACAAGCTGCCGGTGTCGGTGCACGAGGTGCTGCTCGGTGAGGTCGAGCCGAACGCCGCGCTGGTGACCACGATGGAGGGAATGACGCTGCTACCGGCCAACATTGACCTCGCGGGCGCCGAGGCGATGCTGCTGATGCGGGCCGGCCGCGAATACGCGCTCAAACGCGCGCTCGCCAAGCTCGCCGACCAGTTCGACGTGGTCGTCATCGACTGCCCGCCGTCACTGGGCGTGCTCACCCTCAACGGGCTGACGGCGGCCGACGAGGTCATCGTGCCGCTGCAGTGCGAGACGCTGGCGCACCGCGGCGTCGGTCAATTCCTGCGCACGGTCGCCGACGTCCAGCAGATCACCAACCCGGACCTGCGGCTGCTGGGCGCCTTGCCGACGCTGTACGACTCCCGCACCACCCACACCCGCGACGTGTTGGTCGACGTCGCCGACCGCTACGGAATGCCGGTCCTCGCCCCGCCGATCCCGCGTACGGTGCGGTTCGCCGAGGCGAGCGCCTCGGGGTCGTCGGTGATGGCGGGGCGCAAGAACAAGGGCGCGGTGGCGTACGCCGAGTTGGCGAAGGCGTTGCTCAAGCACTGGAAGACGGGCAAGCCGCTGCCGACGTTCGCCGTCGAGATTTGACAGCTTTCCGTGTGAACTGACGGCTTTCAGTGTGAGCTGACGGCGCGGCCGCTCGGCGTGTCGCCGTCCGGGATTCACACGCGACGGCCGGGCTCAGCCCAGCGCCACCACGGTGTCACCGCGCTGCTCGAACACCCGCGATCCCGAAGCGGCCGGGACCACCGCGGCGGAGCTGGGCGCCCGGTTCACCGGGATGTAGCGCTCGTTCGCGCCGCTGAGCGGGTCGTAGACGCCGATCGCCCCGGTGACCGGCACCAGTAGCCGGCCGGCCATCATGACGCCCGGGCCCAGCGGCGCGGTCGTCTCGCCCGCGGCGATCGTGTAGCGCAGGGTCAGGTTGCTCGCCTCGAACACCATCAACGAATCGCCGGTCCACCAGGTGACCAGGTTGCCCGTCTGCGACACCGCCGCCGATTTCGTCGGTGGCTTGGCCAGCAGCGTGCTCGCCACGGTCGTGCCGGTGTCGTCGACGACCTCGACCCTGGGTTGCGGGGACGGCAGATACACCGCGGTGTTGTTCTCCCAGACGGTCAGCACCCGGGCGCCCGAATTCGCCCCGATCCCGGGTTCGGCCACGACATGTTGCTGGGGTTCGTCGTCTTCCTTGCCCGGGCGCAGCAGGACCAGCCGCAGGTCGGCCTGTTGGGCGCAGCTCTCCAGCACCGACACCGCCGACGAGCTGGCCGCCGCCGAGATCAGCCGGCACCCCGAGTGCAGCCCGCGCGCCGACGGCTTCACCCGGGCGTCGGTCTCGCCGTAGGCCAGCATCCGGACCATGTCGGAGCGCCACAGCTCGAGCCGGGTGTCGCCGGTTGACAACACCGTCGTGCCGTCGGAGGAAAGGCGCACGCTTGGGTCGGCGTAGCCGCTGCGCGCGGCGCCGCGCCGGCCCGTGGCGCCGTCGAGCGTGCTGACCTGCCCGCACCCGCGGTCGTCCTTATAGACGGCGACGGCGTAGTGGTAGACCCAGGACAGCCCGCACAGGTCGGTGTCGCGCGCGTAGCTCCAGCGAGACTGGCCCGTGCCCGGGTCGCGCCCGTCGACCTGGCGGCCGTCTGCGGTGGCGATAGTCCCGCTGACCACGACGGGCGCGGTGGTGCCGGGGCTTCGCGCGGTCCACAGCTGCTTCAGGGCGGCCGGGACTTCGCGGGCGGGCGTCGGGGCCGGTGCCGGGGTAGCCGCGGGGCGGCTGACGGTGGCCCGTGCGTCGCTGGTCCACCAGATCAGCGCCGCCACCAGGGCGACGACGATCGCGATCGCCGCCGCGGCCAACATGTCGCCCTTGGTGCGGCGCTCCGGTTTGACCATGCGGCGGCGCGGGCTCAGTTGGCTGCGGCGGCTGCGGTGCTTGGAGTGTCGGCCGGCTTGCGGCGCCGACGGCGGCGCCGGCTGCTCCCGGAGGTGCCGGTGGGCGCGCCGGACGTCGTCTCCGCGGGGGTTTCGCCGTTCGTGGCGGCGGGGTGCGCGCTGACGGGCTGGCCGCCGCGGGTGCGCCGTCGCCGCGCGCCGGAGCGCGAGCGGCCGGACTTCTCCGCCTTTTCCGACCCCTGGCGGCCGTCGCGTTCGGTGTCGCGGCGCTTGACCGGTGACTTGCGCGGCGAGCCGATCGTGCCGCCCGCCTCGGTGGGGATGCCCAGCTCGTCGTAGAGGTGCGGCGAGCTGGAGTAGGTCTCGGCGGGGTCCGGGGTCTCCAGGCCCAGGGCCTTGTCGATCATCGTCCAGCGGGGCAGCTCGTCCCAGTCCACCAGGGTGACCGCGACCCCGGTCTTGCCGGCGCGCCCGGTGCGGCCGATCCGGTGGACGTAGGCCTGTTCGTCCTCGGGGATCTGGTAGTTGATCACGTGGGTGACGTCGTCGATGTCGATGCCGCGGGCGGCCACGTCGGTGGCGACGAGCACGTCGATGTCACCGGTGCGGAACGCCTTGAGCGCCTTCTCCCGGGCGATCTGGCCCAGGTCGCCGTGCACGGCGCCGACCTTGAAGCCCCGCTCGGCCAGTTCGTCGGCGACCTTCTGGGCGGTGCGCTTGGTCCGGGTGAAGATCATCGTCGCGCCGCGGCTCTCGGCCTGCAGCACGCGGCTGACCAGCTCCACCTTGTCCAGCGCGTGGGCCCGGTAGACGAACTGCTCGGTGGTGTCGTGCGTGGCCGCGGAGTGCGGCGCCTCCGCGCGGATGTGGGTGGGCTGGTTCATGAACGTGCGGGCCAGCGTGATGATCGGGCCCGGCATGGTCGCCGAGAACAGCATCGATTGCCGGTCTTCGGGGATTTGCCGCAGGATGCGCTCGATGTCGGGCAGGAAGCCCAGGTCGAGCATCTCGTCGGCCTCGTCGAGCACCAGCATGGACAGCCCGCCCAGCTGCAGGTGGCCCTGCTGAGCCAGGTCGAGCAGCCGGCCGGGGGTGCCGACCACGACGTCGGCGCCGGTCTGCAGCGCCTCGATCTGCGGCTCGTAGGCCCGCCCGCCATAGATCGAGACGACGGAAAGACGGCGGTCGTCGTCGGCGGTCAGGTATTTGGCGGCGGCCGCCAGGTCCTCGGTCACCTGCAGGCACAGCTCGCGGGTGGGCACCACGACCAGCGCGCGGGGCGTGCCGTTGAGCGGCCGGACGCCGGCGCCGGCGGTGATGCGCTGCAGCAGCGGCACGCCGAACGCGAGGGTCTTGCCCATGCCGGTGCGGGCCTGGCCGATCACGTCGTCGCCGGCGAGGGCCAGCGGCAGGGTCAGTTCTTGGATGGCAAACGGGCTCTCGATGCCCTTTTCCGACAGTGCGCGGACGATTTCGTCGCGGACGCCGAGTTTGGCAAAGGTGAGTTCAGTTGTGCTGGTGGGTGCGGTCATACGCGGATGAAAGCCTTTCGGTGACGTTATTCGCCTGTTGTGTCGGTGTTCTCTGTCGCGGTCACGCGCGCACGAGTTCCGACTACGAATACGTCGCCGAGTCGCGGCCCGAAGATCCTGGGCCAGCTGTGCACGCACATTTCGCAGATACTGGCGGCGATAAAAATTCAGCCAATACCTGCATCCATGATAGCTGGTCGAAAGCTGGCGCCCATTTGGTGCTAAACCCGCCGACTAGAGTGTTGCCATGACCCCGCCCCTTTCCGGGCCCTCCGGAGCCGACCTGGAAGCCGACCTGGAATCCGATCAGGCGGCCGATCCGCCGGCCTCCCGGCTGTCGGCGGATCACCCTGGCGTCAACGAGTTGTTCGCGGTGCTGGCCTACGGCGAGGTCGCCGCGTTCTACCGGCTCACCGACGAGGCGCGGATGGCCCCCGACCTGCGCGGACGGATCTCGATGGCGAGCATGGCCGCCGCAGAGATGCAGCACTACGAGCTGCTGCGCGACGCGTTGGAACGCCGCGGGGTCGACGTGGTGCCGGCGATGGCGAAGTACGTCTCGGCGCTGGAGAACTACCACCGGTTGACCATGCCCAGCACGTGGCTGGAAGCGCTGGTGAAGACCTACGTGGGCGACGCGCTGGCCGCCGACCTCTACCTGGAGATCGCCGACGGGCTGCCCGACGAGATCGCCGACGTGGTGCGGGCCGCGCTGTCGGAAACCGGGCACTCGCAGTTCGTCGTCGCCGAGGTGCGGGCCGCGGTGACGGCCAGCGGAAAGCAGCGCAGCCGGCTGGCGCTGTGGTCCCGCCGGCTCTTCGGGGAGGCGATCACCCAGGCCCAGTACGTGCTGGCCGAGCACGACGAGCTCGTCGACCTGGTGGTGTCCGGCCCCGGCGGCCTTGGTCAGCTCAGCGCGTTCTTCGACCGCCTGCAGCAGACGCACGACCGGCGGATGCGCGAACTCGGCCTGAGCTGATCTAGCGGGTGCAGGTCGCCATCACGCCGTTGTTGGCCGACGCCACCACCGGCTGGCCGGCGGCGTTCACGATCGCGCAATTGAGCCGGCCCATGAAGCTGGTCGCGACCACCGACTCCGTCGTCACACCCGGGTTCAAAACGACCACCTTCGACCACGGCAGCGACACGTTGAACTCGGTCTGCGGGTAGCCGCGGGCGTCGGTGTACACGACGTTGACCAGGTCAAGCAGCTGTTTCGTCCCCGTGACGCTGTAGATCACGGTGCGCGGGTTCAGCGCGACCGGCGGCGGTGCGCCCGGCGGGGGCGGCGCCGCGGTCGGCGTCGGCAGCAGGGTGGTGGACGCGCTGGGCGGTGGGGCCAGGGTGGTCACCGTCTCGGGCGGCAGGGGTGTCTGGGAGGGGCTCGCCGACGGGCTGGGCTGCGCGATTGGGGTCCGGGGCGCGGGCGGCGCGGAGGTCAAAGGCCGTGGCGGCGGCGCCCCGACGGTCGCCTTCGTCGACGCGCTGTCGCCGCTGTTGATGATGACGGCGGTCGCGACGGCGCCCAAGGCCACCACCGCGCCCAGGATCGCGGCGGCGGGGCGCCAGCGGGTGTCGGCGGGCCAGGCGAGGTCGCCGTAGCCGCCCAGGTCCTCGGTGTCGGCTCCGTCGTAGTCGTCGTCGGGGTAGTCGTAAACCGGGCCGAGACGATCGGTGAGCATGTTTCTGATGGTGCCGATGTTACCGATGTGACTATGGGCGGCCGGGCGACGAACGCCATGTTGGCCGAGCTGGGAGCGAATCGTTATGTTCGGTCGGGCCGCGGTTCGCTTACCGCGAACCGGGGGGCCGGGGAGACATGCGGTGAAGGCGCGTCCACTAGCCTGCTGCTGACACGTCTGACGACTTCAACGCCATTGATACGAACGGAAGGGGCCACCGTGGAGGTCAAGATCGGTATCACGGACAGTCCGCGGGAGCTGGTCCTGTCCAGTACGCAGACGCAAGCCGAAGTCGAAGAGCTCGTGGCGGGCGCGCTGCGCGACAGCTCGGGCCTGCTCAGCCTGAACGACGAGCGGGGCCGACGCTTCCTGATCCAGAGCTCCAAGATCGCCTACGTCGAAATCGGTGTCGCGGACGCCCGCCGGGTCGGGTTCGGTATCGGGGCCGAGACGGCCGGCAAGCACGCGGGAAAGGGCGCTAAGGGCGAGTAAGCGGCACGTGTGACAGCCCGCCCCAGGCGAACTGCACGGTGCCGTCGACGGCGTCGGCCTTGGAGATCGGGCGGTCGGAGTCCAGCCAGTACCGGGCGCAGTCGACGCTGATGCCGACCAGCCCCACCGCGATCATCCGGGCGCGATGCGGGTCGAGGCCCGAATCGGCGCTGATCAGATCGAACACGGCGTCGGTGCAGGATTCGGTGGCGACCCGCACCTGCGCGGCGACCTCGGGCTCGGTGACGTAGTCGTTCTCGAAGATCAGCCGGTAGCCCTGGCTGTCGTGCTCGATGAAGTCGAAGAACGCCTGCACGGCCGCGTGCAACCGCCGCCGGTTGTCGGTGGTGGTGCTCAAGGCCTGCTGCACACCGGAGACCAGGTTGTCGACGTGCCGGTGCAGCACCGCCAGGTACAGCTCAAGTTTGCTCGAAAAGTGTTGGTACAGAACCGGTTTGCTGACACCGGCCCGATCCGCGATTTCGTCCATGCCGGCCGCGTGATAGCCGCGGTTGACGAAGACGTCGCTGGCGACGATCAGCAGTTGGCCCCGCCGCTCGTCGCGCGGCAAGCGGTTGCCCCGCCGGTTGGCCGTCACGACGCCATCGCCCGGCCGACTACGTTCGGCCGGCTTGACGGCGCGTCGTGCCGCCGGCTTGGCGAGATCGCTCATCGGGTCCTCATTTGGTTTGTCGCCGCCGCTCGCGGCTCGTCGCAAAGACATTACTACCCATGGTGCGTTCGCGATCGTCATCGCCGCCGTCGCCGCTGGCAGACACGGTGTCGCGCGCCGCATTCGGGCGCGCCAAGGGCGGCCACCGTGCCAGCTGTGCAATCCTGGGGCAATGACGTCCCAGCGGCCCGTGCGCGGCACCGGTCGGGTTCCCATGGTGCGCGACGAGTGGCGAGAACCACTTCGCGCGCTTCGTGACCCGATCGGCCCGGGGGTCGGACGGACCCGCGCCGACCGCGAGCGGCCGCGCCAATGGCGCAAGCAAACGTGGCTGGGACGGTTCGTCTCGACCTACGGCTGGCGGGCGTACGCGTTGCCCATTTTGACGGTGCTCACCGGGTTGGTGATCTACCAGACCGTCACCGGAACCAGCGCGCCGAAACCGACGGCCGCGCAATCCATCCAGGGCACACCGGACATCGGCGCGGTGGGCACGTCGATCATTGACGCGCCACCCCGCGGGCTCGCCGCCTTCGACGCCAACCTGCCCGCCGGGACGCTGCCGGACGGCGGGCCTTTCACCGAGGCGGGCGACAAGACCTGGCACGTCGTGCCCGGCACGATGCCCCAGGTGGGTCAGGGCACCGCCAAGGTGTTCAAGTACACCGTCGAGGTCGAAAACGGCATCGACCCAACGATGTTCGGCGGCGACGAGGCCTTCGCCGAGATGGTCGACCAGACGCTGTCCAACCCCAAGGGCTGGACGCACAACCCGCAGTTCGCCTTCGTCCGGATCGATAACGGCAAGCCCGACTTCCGGATCTCGCTGGTGTCCCCGGTCACAGTGCGCGGTGGGTGCGGCTACGAATTCCGGCTGGAGACCTCCTGCTACAACCCGGTTTACGGACCTGACCGGCAGGCGCGGGTGTTCATCAACGAGGCCCGCTGGGTGCGCGGCGCCGTGCCCTTCGAGGGCGACGTCGGCTCGTATCGGCAGTACGTGATCAACCACGAGGTCGGCCACGCGATCGGGTACGTGCGGCACGAGCCGTGCGAGCAGCAGGGCGGCCTGGCGCCGGTGATGATGCAGCAGACGTTCTCCACGTCGAACGACGACGCCGCCAAGTTCGACCCCGATTTCGTCAAGGCCGACGGGAAGACCTGCCGGTTCAACCCCTGGCCGTATCCGATCGCCTGACTCGGGCCTCGAGCGTCACGCCAGCGTGACCCTCGGCCT
>NZ_LZKE01000226.1:0-1053 GCF_001672675.1 Mycobacterium sp. E2327 | reverse complement strand
TGTCATCCGCGAGGCGACGTCGCGCGCCCGGCTGACATAGGCGGGCGCGAGGACCGACCTGAGGTCGCTGACCAACGTTTTGCGGGTAGTGCTCGAGAAGCGGCGGCCCGAGCCGACTTTCAGCTGCTTGATCTGGGCCGCCCAGATCGGCTGGTCGGAGGTGATCCACAGGATCAGCGTGGGGACGCCGGCCCGTAACCCCGCGGCTGTGGTGCCGGAACCGCCATGGTGCACAACGGCACGACAGGTCGGAAATATCGCGGCGTGATTGACCGCCGGGACAACCTTCACATGGTCGAATGCGGGGACGCCGCCGTCCTGCGCCCGCGAGCAGATCAGCGCCCGCTCGCCCAGCTCTGCGCAGGCCCCGCCGATCATCGTGACCAGATCCGCGAGCGACCCGACGGGCATGCTGCCGAACCCGAAATAGATCGGCGGCGTTCCCGCAGCGATCCACGACGCGACCTCATCGTCGGTCTCCGCGGCCAACTCCAGGGTCAACGAACCCACGAAGGGGCGCTTGCCATTCCACTCCGCCGCCAGCCCGGGGAACAAGGCCCGGTCGTAGGCCTGGATTTCGAGCGTTCCGCCGTCGGCCATCCGCTGCCACGCGGGCACCGTCGTGGGCGGCAGACCCAGCTCGCGGCGCTGCGCGTCCTCGTCCGCCTTGGTGAAGCGGTTATACAGCCACCAGCCCGCCGACAGCGTGGTGCGGACGATCGGCGCCGGCGACGGCAGAAACGGAACGCCGATCTGACCGTTGACCCGCACCGGGAAATGATGCAGTCCCGCCACCGGAATGTCGTAGTATTCCGCAACATTCGCCACCACGCCGTGGTAGGTCTGGCCCGTCAGCAGCAGGTCCGCCCCGTCGGCCAGCGAGGTGAGCGTCCGGCTCATCTCCGCCCAGCCCTCGACGAAAAGCGACTTGAAGGTGCGCATGAAGTCGGCGGGGTTCTGGGGTTTGAAGGCGTTGTGGGTGAAGTCGGCGACCGCCACCACCTGCTCGCGCGTGTCCGGCCCGTAGGAGACGGCGGGCACCCCGGCCGACTC
>NZ_LZKE01000225.1:0-8724 GCF_001672675.1 Mycobacterium sp. E2327 | reverse complement strand
CACGGCAAGCAGGCCGTCCCGTTCGCCACCTGGGAGCTGCCGACCTCGGCCATCCGCTGGTGCCTCGAGGCCGGCGGCCTGGCGCCGGAGGAGATCGACGCCATCGGATACTCCTACGACCCGGCCCTGATGCACGAGCAGCCGATCGATCCCGCCGGCCTCGAGGCACCAGCGGATGGCCGAGGTCGGCAGCTCCCAGGTGGCGAACGGGACGGCCTGCTTGCCGTGCTTGCGCCGCGAGAACCGCTCTTCTTCGGCGGCCGCCACCACTTCGCCGTCGACCACCAGGGCGGCGGCCGAATCGTGGAATACCGCATTGACACCGAGAATTCGCACGTTACCCCCTATTGCGCCAACCGCTCGGGCTCCGAGACCCGCCGGTGCGGGTCGTCGGCCGTGATGCGGAACCATTGGACGGTGGTGCTCAGCCCGGCGCGGTAGTCGATCCGCGGCTCCCAGCCCAACTCCCGGCGCGCCAGGGTGATGTCCGGGCATCGGCGTTGCGGGTCGTCGACGGCCGCGGGGGTGAGCTGGATCGTGGAGGTGCTGCCGGCCAGCTCGCGGATCAGTTCCGCCACCGCGCGCACCGTCAGTTCGATGGGATTGCCGAGGTTGACCGGCCCGCTGAAATTGCTGCGTGCCAGCGCGATGAGCCCGGCCACGGTGTCGTCGACGTAGCACAGCGAGCGGGTCTGCAGTCCCGTGCCGGACACCGTCAGCGGTTCCCCGCGCAGCGCCTGACGACAGAACGTTGGAACCATCCGGCCGTCATCGGTTCGCATGCCCGGCCCGTAGGTGTTGAAGATGCGGGCGACGCCGACGTCGGCGCGGCCCAGCCGGTGGTAGGCGAACGTCAACGCCTCCGCGTAGCGCTTGGCCTCGTCGTACATGCTGCGTGGGCCCACCGGATTAACGTTGCCCCAATAGGTTTCGCGCTGCGGATGCGATTCGGGATCGCCGTAGACCTCGCTGGTGGAAGCCAGTACGAACCGGGCCCCCGCGCGCTCGGCGATGTCCAGCGCCGTCGCCGTGCCCGCCGACCCGGCGAGCAGCGTGGCGATGGGCATCCGCTGATAGTCGATCGGCGACGCGGGCGACGCCAGGTGGAAGACGGTGTCGAACGACGCGCCGAGGACGTCGACGACGTCGGGATCGCAAATGTTAAGCCGCACAAACTCATAGCCGTGCCGCCCGGCCAGCCGGTGTGCCGCCCCCGGCGGGCTGGTGGACAGGTTGTCGACGCTGACGACTTTCACGCCCATTCCGAGCAACCGCTCGCACAGGTGGACGCCCAGAAAGCCGGCGCCCCCGGTGACAAGCGCCCGCGATAGTGGCCGCACCGCCCGCGCGCGTGCGGAGGCGATCTTCGATCCGGTGAAAATGCCCTGAGCCATCGCGCTATCCGGAACGGCTGTTGAGCGTGCTGACCTCGCGCCGCACCGGCGCCAGCTTTTCGTAGACGCGCTCCGTGTCGGTCGCGATGCGGTCCCAGGTGTAGCGCGCCCGGGCGCGATCCCGTCCCGCGCGGCCCATGGCGGCGCGCCGCCGGCCGTCGCCCAGGAGCGGGTTGACCGCCTCGGCCACTGCGGCGGAATCCTTCGGCGGCACAAGGCGACCCGTCACGTCGTCGACGACCGTATCGCGTATCCCGCCGACCGCCGAGGCCACCACGGGCACCCCGCAAGCCATCGCCTCGAGCGGCACGATCCCGAAGGGCTCGTACCACGGGGTGCAGGCCACCACGTCGGCCGAACGCAGCACGGCGGGCATCTCGCCGCGGGTGATCCCGCCGAGCAGCTGCACCCGGTCGGCCACACCGAGTTGATCGGCCAGCCGTTGCAACCGGCGTGCCTCGTGGTCGCCGGGCAGGGCCGCGCGGGCCGGGCCGCCGACGATCACGAGTTCGGCGCCGGGGATGCGCGGCATGGCCCGGATCAGCGTCTCAAAACCCTTGCGGGGCACCAGGCGGCCGACCGAAACGATCCGCTTCCGGACTCCGCGCGGCGCGGCGGGCCCGTCCGGGTGGAACGCGTCGATGTCGACACCGCAGGGCACCACCGACGTGTGCGAGCGGGCACGGCCCATGCGGACGAGCTCGAACACTTCGTCGGTGCTGGTGGCCGCCACCCAGTCGGCGCCGCGCGCGACGACGGTCTCCAGCCCGATGCGGCAATCCGGGCTGGTGTCGTCGGTGCCCTGGTGTTGCCGCTTGACCAGGCCCAGTGCGTGGAACGTCTGCACCGTGGGGATCCGGTGCGACCGCGCCGCGCGCTGAGTGGCCAGCCCCGACATCCAGAAGTGGGCGTGAGCCACGTCGGGCGGTCGGGCCCGCCAATGCCCCCACAGGAAATGGGCGAAGCCGTACATGTATTGCAGCAGTTGATCTTTGGGCAGCACGCGGGCCGGGCCCGCGGGCACATGCACCACCGAGTAGCCGTGCTCCGTCTCGACGCAGTCGGGCAGGTCGGGGTCGTCGCGGCGGGTGAACACCACCACGTCGTGGCCCCGCCGCGCCAGCGCGGCCGACAGCTCGGCGACATGCACGTTCTGCCCGCCGGCGTCGACGCCCCCCAGGTGGGCCAGCGGGCTGGCGTGTTCGGAGATCATCGCAATTCTCATGCGGGCTCCCTTCTGAATTCACTGCACTGTTCGGAGATCACTTCGTCCCATTCGGCGAGAAACCGGTCCAGCCCGAAGCGGGCGGTGGCGAATTCGCGCGCCGCCTTCCCGGCGGCCACCGCGGCCGCGTGGTCGTTCATGAAATCCCGCAGTCCGCCGCCCAGGGTGGTGACGTCGGCGGCGACGACGCCCGCCTCGCCGGGCACCACCAGGGGCGCCATCGTCGTGCCCACGGCCACCACCGGCATCCCGAGGAACATCGCCTCGATGAGCGAGAGTCCCAACGACGTCCAGCGGGCGGTGTGCAGGTACACGCGGTGCCGGGCGATCTGGTCCCACAGCTGCGGGGCCGAAACGTCGCCGCGCCCGGTGACGCCGCCACGGTTCTCGTACAGCGACTCCGTGCCGATGCCCCACACGTCGATCTGCGCGTATGCCGACAACGGTTCGAGCAGGTCGGCCCCCACGGTGCGCCCGCGCCGCTGTGGCTCGTTGATCATCGTGGCCGCCCTCGGCACGTCGCCGGTGTAGCGCGGGCCCGGATCGGCCATGCCGTGATCGATCACCCGCGTCGGCGCCCGGCCGTTGTCCCACATCAGCCGGTTGAAATCGGTGACGTGAACCAGCGGGATGTCGCCGCGGTCCGCGACATGATGCCGGCTGCGCTCGGCGAACGGGCGCGGGGCATTGTGCTCGACGTACACCGCTGGCACGTCGGCGCCGGCGCGCCGTCCCGCCCACCGGGCCACCAGTGCGGCCTCGTGCGGACGCTGCAACACCACCAGATCGATGTGCTGGCCTGCCAGTTCGCCGAGCGCGATCTCGCGCGCGTTGGGCCACTTTCGCCCGGCCAGCCCGATGCCGTCGGCGCCGCGGTCGTCGGCCACCGGAATCAAATACCGGTGTCGGCCCGCTACGAACGCCTGCGTCCAGGACCCATGGACGTGCCACAGCAGCACATTTTTCGCGGAGCCTGAATCGAGCATGGCGAGCGAAATACCCTATAGGTCATTACATAAACGGCATTCCTGGCGCCGTCTCATCCCGCTGGGAGCGCGTCCCTCAGCACACTCGTGCACCAGTTACGTTGCGGTGCAACGACTTTAAAGCGAACGGATGACGGCCTGAGCGCCGCGGCGCTCCCCGCCGCCGTCCATTGTGCGAAATGTCGCCAGGCATCGGTCGCATGCGCGCGGCCAGCGCCCACCGGTTGTCCTGGCACGTTTGGCGGCCGCCCAGCTCGTCGCGCGAGAAACACTTCGCAATCTGGATATGACCGCGTCGGCCGTCGCGACGCGTCGGGTCACGCGGTTTTGGGCAGTTGCGATGCTCCGGATGCGCTGTGGCCCTTGGAAACTCGTCGAATGAGCATGCGGGTCGCCTTCTCCAGGATTTCCTGTTTGGCCTCGGGTCGACGGGCGCGTTCGGCTCGGCGCACCGCCGTTTGGATCGTCAGGCCCTGCTCGTAGCCGCTGACGACGCGCGGGTCGACATAGGATCCGCGGGCCACCGCGGGGGTGTTGCCGAGCTCCTCGGCGACCTCCTTCATGACCGCGGACTCGACGCGCTTGATCACCCGCTGCGACACGGGCGGGTCCGCGTCGGCGAAGGCGGCCGCCGCCAGCACCGTGCCGTGCCAGGTGCGCAGGTCCTTGACGGTGTACTGGTCGCCCACCATCTCCTTGAAGCGGGCGTTCAGGTCGTCGGAGCGGATGTCGACCCATCCGGATCCGGTACGGCACACCAGCAGTCGGTCGGTGCGCTGCGGGCGGCGGACCAGGGCGCGTACCGCGCGAACGATTTCGGCGTCCTCGATTTCCACCGTGCGCCGCACGCCGCTCTTGGCGGGGAAGTCGAATGCGACCGCGTGGCGGCGCACTGTCACGTGGCTGCACAGCAGGGTGGCCAATCCGTAGGACTCGTGCTCCTCGGCGTATTGCTCACCGCCGGCGCGAAAGTAGCCGCGGTCGAGCAGGCGCAGCGCGACCGCCAGCACCCGCTCGCGCGTCAAGCCGCGGCGCGTCAGGTCTTTGGCGATGCGCGCTCGCCACAGCGGCAACTGCACCGACAGTTCCAGCACGCGGTCGAATTTCTCCTCGGCCCGCTCCTGCTGCCACGCCGTGTGATAGAGGTACTGCCGGCGCCCGGCAGCGTCCGTGCCGACGGCCTGAATGTGGCCCTTGGGATCCGGCGAAATCCACACCTTCTTCCATGCGGGCGGGATGACAAGGTCCTTGATGCGCGCCAGGGTATCCGGGTCGGACAGCAGGTTGCCCTCGGGGTCGTAGTAGGCGAAGCCCTTGCCCCGGCGTTTGCGTGCGATCCCCGGCTTGGCCAGATCGCTGCGACGCAGTCGCATGGTTGCCTCCAGTCCCGTTGGCTGACTGCACAAGTACCCGCTCAATACCCGCCGGCGGTACACGCGAAACGACCCGCCACGGCGTTGTGGCGGGTCGTCTCTCGGCGGGGGTCAGCCGGCCATGAACTCCTGGTAGGCCGACTCCAGGAATGGCGGCAGCGCCTTGACGTTGCACTGCCGCTCCGTGTCGCCGATCGGCGCCAGGATGCCGCGCAGGTCGTAGTACTGCTGCGGATGCGAGGTGAAGTAGCCGCGCAGGCTCGACTCGGCCTCCGGCCGCGGCTGGCCGTAGGCGGCCGTGACCACCTGGTTGGCGTCCGGGTGGGCGGCCAGGTACTGCTGTGCCGCGCCCTGGACCGACGACACGGTGGCGTTCACACCGCCGGGGCTGCAGTCGGGCGCTGCGGCCGCGGACGGGGCACCGATGATGCCCACAGTCAATCCCCCGAGCAGGAAGCCCGCGCTGATGCCGGCAACTCGCCGGCGCGCGACGATACTGCTGTTTTTCATGATCAGTCTTGTCCTTTGAAATTGATCAATTGATTTCTTCTCAGAGAGGCTCCCGATCCTCGAAAACCAAGGTAGCGGAAGCCAAAAGGGACCGTGTTCGCCGAAACAGAACACCGCGAACCACGCGCGGCCCGATCGCCCCACGAGCCACATTTTCGCTAAGTGAGCAAATAAATACGAGCGCCAATGTTGAGAATTCTTAGAGAACGGGCCCGGTTCTTAACCAATCGTGACACCGATCGTGACGCAACCGTGACCTTGCTAGCGGGGCCTAACGGCTGGTGGGGGAGAGATCCCGCGTTCGCAGCACCGTCGGTGGATCACCGCCGTCCGCGGCCGACTCGCCGTCCGCGCCAGGGGATGAAAGGGAGTGCAGCCACGTGTCGAGGTCGGGGCCGACGACGATGGCGCCGTCGGACGCCAACAGCGCGCCGGTGGCGAGCGCACCGAGCGCGGGCGGGACGGCGCGCACGCGGCGCTTGTCGCCGCGCCGGTCGAGCAGTTTCGACGTCAGTTCGGGCAGGCGGACGGCCTGCGGGCCGGCGATCGTGCGTGGCCGATGCGTCTGCGCCAGGGCCGCCTCGACCAGCACGTCGGCAACGGTGTCGACGGCGATGGGTTGGATCAGCCAGTCCTGGACGACCACCTCCCCGTCGCGGGAACTCACCGCGACGGGGTTGGTGGCGAACTCGTACCACTGGGTGGACTTCACCAGGGTCACCGGCACCGGACCGTCGAGCGCGAGCTCCTTGGCGGCGCGTTTGGCCTCGTAATACGGAAAGCCGTCGAATGCGGGATCTTCGATTCCGGCGACCGTCAACACCACCAGCCGCTGCACATCGCGGGCGGCGCACGCTCCCACGACGTTGCGTGTTGCGGTGGCCACCGTCTGGGTGATGTTCGACCCCCCGTCGGCGGGCATCGGGTTGGCGACGTCGATGACGACGTCGACCCCCGCCAGTGCCTGGAATAACCCCCGCCCCGAGATGACGTCGACGCCGTGAGCGCGGGAGATCTCGACGACCTCGACCTCGCGGGCCTTCAGCCGGGCGACGACGCGGGACCCGGCCGTGCCGGTCGCCCCTATGACAGCGATGGTGCTCAGTGACTCCACCCCCTTGAGCAGTCGGGGGCAGTAACTACCCGGAATTACCGCTTTCAAACGAACGAGTCCGCACAGCGAAACCCTCGGCCCGCAACCGGGCGAGGGTGTTTGGCCCTGCGCCGGGCGGGAAGCCGGTAGATGCGAATCAAGACGTAACCACCGAGAGGGAGGTCGACCAATGGGCGATCAGAAGAGCGGACCACAAGAGGCCGTCAAGGGCACCGTCGAAGGCGTCAAGGGCAAGGTCAAGGAGGTTGGCGGAACCGTCACCGGTCGCGACGACCTCGTCGAAGAGGGACAGGCTCAGCAGGACAAGGCCGACGCCCAGCGCGACGCGGGCAAGAAGGAAGCCGAAGCCGAGTCGGCGCGCGCGGGCGCCAAGGCCGCCGAAGAGCGCCAGAAGGAAAACCAGTAAGCCATCTCCACTGGGGCCCGGTCCGGCAGTCGGACCGGGCCCCTTGGGTTTCAAACGGAAACGACGGGTTATTCCTGGCAAGACCGCCCGGCGTGGCGGCTGGAGGTTAGGGATGGTCTTACGCGACACGGTGTCGAGCATCATCGCGTTTCTGCGCGCCGGTTACCCTAGCGGCGCGCCGGCCCTCGGCTACGCGCCGGTGCTGGCGCTCTTGCCGCGGCGAGTGTGCGACGACGAGGTCACCACCATCGCGACCGCCCTCACCGGGCGCCGTCCGATCGACGACGCCGACGTCGGGGCGGAGATCCTCCGGGTCACCGACGAGCTGCCCGCGCCGGACGACGTCGACCGGGTCCAGCGGCGCCTCGACGCGATGGGCTGGGCCTGAGCGCTCAGGCGTGCTCCAGGTCGACCACCAGCGGCCGGTGATCGGAGATCGGCATCACTTCGGAATGAACGGCGCCGCTGCGCAGGCCGGGGTCGTCGGTCAGGATGTGGTCGAGCTGCCGGTTGGGGTCTTGGGCGGGAAAGGTTGCGGCCGCGGCCAGGGGCCGCATGCCCGACCAGCGGCGCACCGCGTCGGGCGTCATGTTGAGGTCACCGGTGAGAAGCCGCGGCCCCGGGAAGCCGCGCAGGTCGTGGATCAGGCGGCGCAGCTGGCGCCGATTCCAGCCGGGCACGAACGATAGATGCGTGTTGGCCACCGTGAGGCCGCCCCACGGGGTGTGCAGCTGCGCGATGACGGCGGCGCGCGGTTCCTCGTCGACGACCATCACCCGGTTCGGTCCGGGCAGATACATGGGAAACCGCATGGGAATACGGGGCAATCGCACCACCTGCCAGCTGGCCACGGGATACCGGGATAGCAGCGCGATCCCATAGGCCGCCGTGCCGGGTTGTTCCTCGCCCGTAGCGGCCATCCAGGTCGCGCCCGGCGTGCCGGAGATCGCGGCGACGAACCGATGCTCCACGGCGCCCATGGCGTCCGCCGCGACCGCGGTGAGGTCGGCGCGATCGGAGCGCGGTTGTTCGCAGTCGACCTCCTGCAACCCGAGGATGTCCGGATTCAACCGGCGCACGCAGTCCCGCAGTCGCGCAGGATCCACCCCGTTTCCGACGGTGCGGCCGTGCAGGATGTTGAAGGTCGCTACGCGCATACCCTTTTCGATACCCACTCCCGGGCCGCGGTCACCGGTGTTCGAACACTTCGATAACGAGGTCGCGGTCCCCGTAGCGGGCGACCGACGTCAGCCCGGGCGTTTCCGCGATGACGGCGTGGGCCGCGTCGCCGGTGAGAGGGTGGTCGGCCACGGGGTGGCGCCAGTGTGCGGCAACGACTTTCGCCCCCGGCCGCAACCGCGGGCATTCGCGGCACAACACCGTGGCCAGCGTGTCGGCCTCCAGGTCGCAGGCGACCTCGCTGAGCAGCAGCAGATCGAAGGGCCCGGGCGGCCACGGCGCGTCCCGGGGCGATAGGTACAGCGTCACCCGATCACGGCTGCCCGCCCGCCGCAGCCGCGCGTCCGCGCTGCGCAGCGCCGCATCGGCGACGTCCATCGCGGTCACGCGATCACACCGCGCGGCCAGCTGCGCGGTCAGCGTCCCGGTCGAGCAGCCCGGCTGCAAAGCGTGCCGATACCGGCGGTCGGGCAGCACCGCCAAGGTGATGGCGTCCCTGCGTTGCTGGTACCACGGCGTCGGGAACGGCCGGGGATC
>NZ_LZKE01000224.1:0-3040 GCF_001672675.1 Mycobacterium sp. E2327 | reverse complement strand
GATCCGGAACCAACACCACGCGCGGGCCTCTGTCACGAAGACACGCCGCCACGCGGCATTCTCACCCTGACACTGAGCCGCAAAATCGCACGCACGAGGCTCGTAGAGTGCGATTCTGCGTCTGCTCGGCGGAAAGCGCTGCGTCGGAGAAACCGGTGAGTTGCGACACGGTCACGGATGCATACCTATCCGCTGCTCGCTAGTCACATAAGCCCCGTGAATCACTATCGTCACATGAGCCAGCTGCGGACGTCAATTGCGACGGCCCGCTCCCGGGAAAGGTGTGACATTGACGGCGATTCCCCGGATCGTGTCGTTATCGATGGCGTCGGCGACCGCCCTCGGTTTCTTCGTCGTGGTCGGCCCCGCGCCGATAGCGAACGCCACTCCCTGCAGCGCGCCCGAAGCGAACGCCGACCCCCCGGCCGCGCCGCCCCCGATGCCGGCCCCCCAACCCGTCGTCCAACCGCCGACCGGACGTCGGCCGACTCACGCGAACGACCAGGCGCCGTTGCCCAAGCTGGGTCCGCTGATCTCCTCGTTGCTCAAGCCGGGAACGACGGGCGGCCAGCGCTACTCCGCGCCGATACAGCCCCAGGCCGGCGTCGTTCCGCCGCCCGGGCCCAACCCGCCCGCGCCGGGCTTCCCGCAAGTGCCGAACGCGGCCCCGGTCCAGCCGCAGCCGGCCCCACAGCCGGCGGCGCAGCCAGCGCCCCCGCCCCCGCCCCCGGCCAATATCGCCGGGGCACCGACGTCGCTGGTCGATTGGGTGACCGGACCAAACGGCCCGAACAAGACCCTCGAGCGATTCAGCATCTCGGGGACCGACCTCGGGATCATCTGGGACAACGGCGACCCCGTCAACCGCCAGGTGCTCATGGCCTTCGGTGACACGTTCGGCTATTGCAAGGTCCGCGGGCAGCAATGGCGATACAACACCTTGTTCCGCAGCTCGGACCGCGACTTGTCGCACGGAATCCACATCGCCGACGGGGTGCCCAACGATAAGTATTCGGGCTCACCGGTATGGGCGTCCAACCTTTCCAAGCAGGTCGTCAACACCATCCACAAGGCGCCGCACGAAACCGGCATCATCCCGACCACCGCCATGTCCCTGGGGCGAACCCAGTACATGAGCTACATGTCCATCCGGCAGTGGGGCCGGGACGGGGAATGGCAGACGAACTACTCCGCGATCGCGAGATCCGTTGACAACGGCCAGAACTGGGGGATCTTCCCCAGCAGTATTCGCACCGCATCGCCGGACGCCATCCCCGGCGTGCCGTTCACTCCGGGGAATGAGAATTTCCAGATGGGCGCGTTCATGAAGGGGAACGACGGTTACATCTACCAGTTCGGCACCCCGTCGGGGCGCGGCGGCGCGGCGTTTTTGTCGCGGGTTCCCCCGAATTATCTGCCCGACTTGAGCAAGTACCAGTACTGGAACGGTGACAACGGCGGACATTGGGTCGCCGCCAATCCCGGGGCGGCGACGCCGCTGTGGCCCGGGCCGGTCGGGGAGATGTCGGCGCAGTACAACAGCTACCTCAAGCAGTACCTGGTGCTCTATACCAACGGCGGCAGCAACGACGTCGTGGCGCGGACCGCGCCGACGCCGACCGGACCGTGGAGCGGGGAGCAACCACTGGTGTCGTCGTTCCAGATGCCGGGCGGCATCTACGCGCCGATGATCCATCCGTGGTCGTCGGGGCGGGATCTCTACTTCAACCTGTCGCTGTGGTCGGCATACGACGTGATGTTGATGCACACCGTTCTGCCATAGTGGCGATCGCAAGCGCGGCGTAGCCGGGCGTAGCGGGTCGCCACGATGAGCAAGGTGGCGATCGCAAGCGCGGCGTAGCCGGGCGCAGCGGGTCGCCACCATGACCAAGCGCACACGCGTTGTCAGCGGTCACCGGGGCTTGCCGCAACGTCGTGACACCCTCAGACTGGTTGATATGCGCGATCGGGAGGCGATCGACCAAGAGCTGAGGCGCATCGCCCTTGGGCGCCAATCGATGGGCGAGCACGGTGGCCGGCCGTCGATCCGGGACATCGACGCCCTGCTCGACGAGCGCCTGGGCCACCCCGTCGAGGTCGTCGAACCCGAGACGGTTGACGAGGTTCCGGCCCCCGCAGACACCTCGTCGCCGCGCAACGCGCCTCACGGGCGCAAGCGTCGGCGTCGCCGCTCCCTTCCCCTCGCGGCGTTGCCGCTGTCCCTACTGGCCGTCGCCGCCGCCGCGGTGGCGGTCATGTTCGCGGCGCACAAATCCGACCCGGCGCCGTCGGCCGACCCGCCCTCGACGGCCGTCCAGCCCCCGGCGGCCGGCCCGCCCCCGCCGGCCGCTGCACCCAGTCCGGCCGCGCCGGTAGCGCACGCCCCGACGCTGGAGATCGTCGACAGGGCGTTCATCGGCGCGCTGAAACAGGATGGCGTGCCGGTTCCGAGCAACGAGTACGTGACGAGCCACGGCCACGCGGTCTGCGAGTTCCTGGCGAACCAGCCCGACTTCGGCGAGGCCGTGCGCGTCCTGCAGCAATCGTCGGTGTGGGATACCAATCAAAGCGCCAGCGTCGCGGCCGGTGCCGTCGTCGCGTATTGCCCTCAGTACCAGCCGTCCGGCCAGGAGCACCTGCAGACCGGCTTCAAAGATGCCCTGTCCGGACTGCAGGCCATCGAACGTGATCTGCAGGGCATCAACGGCAATTTGCAAGACATTCGGGATGGCCTGCCGCCTCTCCCAGGCCAGCAGTAACGCTGCTTACCGCCTACACGAGGCGACACGCGTAATTCGTTGCGGCACTTGATATCTGCCCACCACCCAGCGGGCGACAGTTGGCCCGCTAGACAAGGAGTGTCGCGGATCAACCGAAACCGCTGTAAAGGATCAGCCGAAACACTGTCAGGCATCACCCGAAGACAAAATGTCAACCATCAGCCGAGGTAATACACCCCACAAAGTGCCCCTGTTCAGAGTCGGTTGATCCTTGACGTTTCTATGTCGGTTGATCCTTGACACCCATGTTGTGGTTAGGC